>PTKD01000180.1 GCA_002938115.1 Alphaproteobacteria bacterium MarineAlpha9_Bin7
AAGTAGAAATCCGGAATCTGGTTGAGAACCTAAATAATCCGAAACCGTATGAACGAAGAGCTTCCGCTGAAAGTCTGGGAGATTTTGGCCAAAGCGCAAGACCGGCCGTCCCTCCCCTCGTCAGAGCGCTCAGTGACGAGATGCCAGACGTGCGTGCTGCGGTTGCAGATGCGCTAGGAAGAATTGGCGCAGATGCTAACACGGCAGTGCCAGCACTGGTCTCTTCTCTAGCGGATCCGGATCCCTCCGTCCGCTCCACAGTAATAGCGGCCCTAAACCACTTTCCGAAAAAAGGCGCCTTAATTGCACCGGCTTTGGGACAACTATTAGATGATCCCGATAAATCGGTGCGGCTCGCAGCGGCGAATACGCTTGGAGGATTGGGCGCTGAATCTGTCACGGTCCTCCGCGATACCTTGCAGCACCCAGATCCTATGGTGCGGGTTACAGCCCTGGCGGCTCTTGGCGGCACCGGCATTTATGCCGAGCGGGCACTTCCAGATTTGTTGGCTGCTCTCGATCAACCGATCGGAGAAATACGCCGAGCTGCTGCAACTGCCCTTGGCAAGATTGCTAGCGACAAACATTGGCCGATAACGCGACCGTGGGATCCCATGGGATATGACTACAAGCCGATTTGGCCCAGACCAATGCGAACACCTCTTCGCCAATCACTCTACACACGTCTCCATAACAGGATCATCCTATTCACGATCCCTGCCCTGTCCCAGGCTCTAGATGATCCGGAGCCCGAGGTCCGAACAGCCGTTCTTAGAGCCTTTAGTACAATCGGAAGCGAAGCCGCGTCCGCAATACCACTCATTATTGAAGTAGTTAACGATGAAAATCCGAACGTGCGGCGCGTAGCCATAACGGCACTTGGCAACATTGGAAACTCATCGGATTATATACTGCAAATTTTGATAGATGCATTCTCCGATGCAGATAGTGATGTTCGACTTGCCGCTTCCCGATCAATTACCAAGATGAAGGGTGCTCCCGTTGAGTTACTTATAACAGCCATGGACAATCCTGACCCCGGTGTCCGTTTCCTGGCTGCTACTACACTAGAAAACATTGGACACGAGGCAACCTTGGCCATTCCTGTGCTTTCCCAAGCATTGCAAGACGAGGACGAAGATGTTCGCCTTGCAGCAACATATGCGCTGGAAGCGATTGAAGGCAGTCTAATTTCGGAATGACGTTGACGGACATTAACGCAGCAAGAACCTTGGACACGCAGGATGCGCGCGCGGAGCGCGCATACCTCACACTCAGTCCATGAGTTTCAAAACACAGTTTCCAAAGGCCTCTGTCTTCGGCGTAAAACCAAGCTCTTCACACTCAATTTTAGCTTTGTCCAGGGGGGATACTCCACCGGTATGGGCTTGGTTATCGATCGGTCCCTCTTTGCGGACCGACTTTTCATTTTTTTGAAAATCACCAGAACAAGCCTCGCTATTATTTTCTACACATTCCTTAGTACGGTCCTGTGCCGTCTCAATCTCCCAGGGCCTCATGCCTGCTTCGATATATTTTCGAAATTTGATAGCGTCCTCGACTCCGTTGTTGGACGCAAGGGTTGCCCACCTGTACGCTTCTACAGCATCAATTTCTAACCCCCCCAAACCGAAGGCATGCCACATGGCCATATTGAATTGGGCTTCGGCATTTCCCTGCCGGGCAGCGAGCGTCCCCCACTTCACTGCCTCTACGTAGTTTTTAGGCGCGCCACGACCGTTGCCATACATAGTGCCGAGCATGGCTTGAGCATTCGCATCTCCTTGCTCAGCAAGCGCAATAAATTCATTAAAAGCGGTATGGTAGTCGCCTCGCTGATAAGCAGTCATACCGTCATCAAAGTCAGCACGAGCCAAATCGACACCTTGCAATACCAACACACCGAGAAACGAGGCAATCAAATATTTCATAGGAAAATGCTACGTACGACCTGTATATCGGTCAACAAAATATATCCTAAACCAGCTTTTGATACGATGACCTTCTTTGCAAGCGCTTCTAACGAGACATTATGTCAACCCCACCATATAAACATAGTGCGGCTCTGATAGATTGAACATAACATCCCAAACTCTACCCGTTGGCCAAAAACCTGTCGCTCTTTGTTTTTTATTGGTACGTTTGCCTTGACTGGAAGAAGCAATTCTTTCACCGATTTCGATGAAAACACAAATATACCAGGCAAACGAGCAACGTCACACCCAATCACCACTTTACCGTGCCATTATCTAATTTGGGATCGGTTAGCCAGAATCTCCTTGTGAGGAGGACATTTATGACAGCCACAGCTATTATCCCACGCTTAAAACACACTTGCACCAAGAACCTCGTGTCTTGTCTTGTGGCGATGGTCTTCTTTTGCGTCAATACATCGGCCAACGCGCAAGAAGGTCGTTGGGTAGACCTTGAACTGGTACTTGCGATTGATCTGTCTTCCAGTGTTGATCAAAATGAGTGGGAACTTCAGGCAATCGGCATAGCGGAAGCATTCCGTAATCCCAGCCTTATAGAAACAATTCAATCATCCGCGCCGAATGGTATCGCCGTGGCAGTTGTTCAATGGTCCAGCAACAATTCGCAAAGTTTAGCTGTTGACTGGACACTCGTTACGGATGCAGCGTCGGGCCGCGCATTATCACGCAAGATAAAACATATGCCCCGTATGGTTGGCGGCGGGCAAACAGGAATACACGGAGCAATTGATTTTTCGATACGCCAGTTCAAAAACAGCTCCTACACTAGCTGGAAGAAGGTTATCGATATCTCCGGGGATGGGCAGGCAAATTCCGGTTCAGGGCCCGGTCAGATGCGCGATCAAGCTGTTGCCGACGGGGTAATAATCAACGGCCTGGCAATCATAAATGAGGAACCGTATGTGGATCGTTACTTTCGCGATAAAGTAATAGGGGGAGCGGGCGCTTTTTTGATGCTTGCTGAGGATTACGATGATTTCGCCACCGCCATTTTAAGGAAACTGATCCGAGAGATCGGCCCGCCTCTAGCATCACCCTTGCAACCAGGCTTACGCCATCAAGATTCTAAGGAACTCGCCAGCGTTGCCAAGACCCACGCTACCTCGGACGCCTCCAGACTTCGTCTACCAGAATTATTGGGGCGCAGATAAAATTCCGCCCTCATCACGGACGATCGGTTTGTTTGATCATCATTTTCCCGGAGACAAAAACTTATTTGCCACCCTCACCGCTCTCGCCTCAGCCTTGTCTATTCAGCCTCCGCCTGTTTCGCCTCGGCCGCAGCGCGCTTCGCCGTTTCCTGGCGGATATAAGCAATAATCTTCAGCGTCTCATCACCGTCAATAGTTCTTCCAAATGCGCCCATTTGGGTATTCGGAATGCCGCCCACAATAATGGAGAACAACTCTGACGTCAGACCTTTACGAGAATATTTGAATTTACCCTTGGTAAGTGATGGTCCCTTGGCACCCGCACCACCACCTCCATGACAATATGCACAGCGCCGTGCAAACAGCAGCCTGCCGTATTCAATGGCCTCGGCATCACCCTCAAACTCATTTTCTATGTCGGTATCGCTACCTGTGTTGTGGTCTGCCTTTACCGGTGATAGCACTATCGCGACCAAAACACCAAAGGCCAGGGCAAACGTTCCCAGCGCGGACGTCCACCGAAGTTTCCAACTATTAGACAAGTTGTGCATTTTCTCAT
>PTKD01000181.1 GCA_002938115.1 Alphaproteobacteria bacterium MarineAlpha9_Bin7
ATATGCTAACTTGGCAGGTGCCCGCTTGGTAGACGCCGTGGTAAGTGAGGCCAACTTCAAGGGTACAAATCTTAGAAGTATAAACATGAAGGAGCTCGACTTGCATGGGATCGATTTTAGAGGAGCGGTACTAGTAGGAACCAATTTTTCTAATGCCAACCTCAGCAACACAGACCTTCGCGGCGCGTGGTTATACCACGCGAATTTGAAGGAGGCTGACTTGAACGGAGCAGATCTATCAACTTCTAAGGTTTGGTATCACCAGATAACAAAAGCTATTTCTTGCAATACTAAGTCAAGATTTTGGGGTGTCATCAATTCAGGCTGCGTGGGAATGTGAAACACATCGCGCGGATACGCAATTGTTCGCTTGAATACGGAAAATTATGAAAAATTGGGAGGAGTTGCATGGATCCTCTTTCCGCTTTTGGGTTGTTGGCAGTGATCGCCATGCTGATATTTTACGCACCGGAGGCTCGGAGCCCGTGGTTTGTGTTTGCATTTGCATGCGCATGTGAACTGGCTTCAATATACGGTTTCGTGCAGGGAGCGTGGCCCTTCGGGCTGGTGGAGGTGGTGTGGATGCTGGTCGCATCGCACCGCTGGGCGCTACACCAAAAACTCATGACAGGTATACGCAATAATTTCTGGGAGTATAGATCCCCATTCAAGCGCTCGTCTTTACCCTAAATAACGCGCAGTTTCTGTCTAATTTCGAACGACGCGTAACCAAATAGAATTAATTGGTTTAACGAACGAGATTACCACAAGCACACGCTGAAAGTAGGTGTGACATTACCCCTAATACCATTCACATTTAGTGATGGCCTGGAGAGTCTTGTCGCTGCACAAGGCCGCCCACTCATATACGGCAGCATCCTTAATGAACCCGTCTTCAACTACGGCTGTAATGACCGGCTCAGAAGTGACCGGACCTTGCTCATCGGTTAAGGGGCCGAAGCTAAAGTCGATTTTCCCACTCCTATGAAAATCCGTGAAAACCCCTGCCTGCTCCGCATTTTCTAAGGCTTCTTCGACTCTGCAAGGTTTCGTTGGCGCATAGAGCTCAAACTCTTTGACAGGAACAGCGAGCGGTAGCATGTCGTCTACGCCAAAGCGCATTCTTTCACTTAATTCGTAATGCAACTCGTCGTTTATTGCTTCCTGTTCTGTGAGTGCATATCCCTCCATCTCAGCATTCTTGATAATATCTTCAGCCGCCTCTTCTGCGCTCTCCAAACGCTCTTTGGCATTCCAATTTAAATAAGCATGAAATGCATCATCGTGCTCGTCAACCCAATCACAATTGGTAACTAAAGAAAGAATGAATTTGACAGTATCGTCATCGTAAGCTCCACGATTCGATCCGCCTCGCACCCAACCGCCTTCTACGGAAATGCTAGCTTTACATCCGAAATGCTCGCACCAAAATTGGGAGGCATCTCCCGTAGAAATCTTAATGCCGCGGATTTCGGAATTCTTTTGCGCTTGCTCCAATGTACAACGCATTTTTGGGATGTAATAAGTGGTCATAGTCCCTCCTGTCAGTTTTGAGGTTCTAGCCGCTCCATCGGCTTCTCGGATTATGAGAAAATGATAGGCTTATAATAAGTCAAAAACAGGGGTATAAGGATCGGAACGACTTGGGAGGCCCAAACCGATTATGGCGTACAGCAAACTCGCAATGTCCCTGAAACTCGCGACCGAGCTTCAATCAAGCTCCCTTGGCCTGACCATCGAAGAAATGATGGAGCGAACGGAAAGATCTCGAAAGACGGTGGAGAGGATGCTCAACGGACTGTATGAGCTTGGCTTGAAACCAAAGACATCTCCACTGGAAGGGGATCATCATCTGACAAAGCGGTGGCGCTTAGATGGCCTCCCTTCGCCTCTGTTGGCTTTAAATTTAAAAGAACGTTCCGCTATCGAACTACATCTTCAGACGCTACCAGACAGCATAGAGAAACAAGCTCTAACTAAAATTCTTGCCGATCAAAAACCACTCTCTCAGCACCTAGCGATCGACCAGGAGATGTTGATTGACCGGGAGGCCCACATTGGAAAGGTGGGACCCAAGAGCCGGGTTGATGACAGCATTATGGGTATTTTGGAAGGTGCCCTAAAGGGATTCGAAGAACTAAATTTGCTATATCGTGCAGTTGCCAGGCCAAAGGCGACTTGGAGAACTGTGCGACCCCTAGGGATGCTTTTCGCGCGGTTTGGTTATCTTGTTGCGTCATCCGGCGACCGCTCACCCGTCACGTATCGCTTGGATCTCATAGAGAGGGCCGAACTTGCAGGGACCTATTTCGAGGCAAAACCCAATTGGAATTTCAAAGATTGGGCTGCAGAGAGCTTCGGGGTATTTCATGGCGACGAGTTGTTAGAGGTGAAACTGCGTTTCAACAAAGTGGCTGCACAGCGCGCTGAAACTATCCGGTTCCATCCTTCCCAACTCACTCAAAAAGGCAAAGATGGCAGTCTTATCGTACGGCTCAAATGCCAAGGACACCGAGAATTAATTCATGAACTCTGTCACCCTGATTGGCTGGGAAACGTGACTATCGTGGGGCCCGAGAGCCTAAAAGTTGAATACCAGAGTTATCTCTCGACGTTGAAAAAGGCCGTGACCGAAACCAACGGTTTATCTACGCCAGTAAGCTGAAGTACGCATTTTGCTGGAAATAAGCTGCAACGAAATCAAGGCGGTGGGTTTCGACAAGGTCTGGACTCCTTCTAATTACCGCTTGATGATTCTTAGTCATCAAAAAAAATATTTATTTTGAAGTGTTGCTTCGTTACAGGGTTGGCACACAGAATCATACGCCATTCCTAATCCAGCGTGGCCGTTCCCCTTTTACCACTGCAGAGCGCACGTTTTCGTGAGCCCATTCCCAAGTTCGCATTGCTGTTGGGTGGGTAACGCCCGCAACATGGGCTGTTAACAAACAGTTAGGTATACCTATCAGGGGGTTATTTGGATTAATTGGTTCGGTCTCAAACACATCAATCCCGGCTTGAGAAAGTTGTCCCTCTTTGAGGGCAATAGCGAGGGCATCCTCGTCCACTATCCCTCCTCGCGCACAACATAAAAATGTTGTATCGGGTTGCATAAGCGCAATAGCGCCAGCATCAATCATATTGCGGCTAGTATCATTTAAGTCGGCACAAATACAGACGATATTGGCGGTCCTGAGCAAGACATCGCGACTCACCAATTTGGCCCCAAGTTGGTCTGCCACGTCTGCGTTCACGTTCCGAATTTCGCTATAGATAATATTCATCTCAAACGCATGCGCGCGCTTAGCAAGAGCCGAGCCCGTGTTGCCAAAACCAATTATTCCAAGTGTCCTACCTTTAAGCTCGAAGGTATCGCGAGTCAAAGTCCGCGCAGAGGGCCAGTCCGCTTTTTGTGTATAGGCCGAAGCTTGTGGCAATCTCTTGGACAAAGAAAGTATCATCGCCATGTTGTGTTCGGCGACGGCCTCTTTGTTTACACCCTCGATATTACAAGCGGGAATCTGTCTCCGAGCTGCCGCCTCGAGGTCAATGGTTTCGTAGCCAACACCAAGACGCTGAACAATTTTTAGTTTATCGGCAGCAGCCAATATCTGTTCGTTTACCGGCTCCATACCAACAATGAAGGCGTCAACATTTCGGATTTTTTCTATATCCC
>PTKD01000182.1 GCA_002938115.1 Alphaproteobacteria bacterium MarineAlpha9_Bin7
CCGCGGCGGAGTGGGAAATCACATTGGAATCAGTACGCAAAGAAGGGCTCTCCCTAGGTGCTGTGATCGAAATAATTGCGAGCGGAGTACCCGTGGGACTTGGAGAACCGGTTTATGATAAATTGGATGGAGATCTCGCGAGCGCCATGATGAGCATAAATGCTGTCAAGGGCGTAGAAATTGGTGCTGGTTTTGCTGTTGCCTCTATGACAGGAGAAGAAAACGCTGACGAAATGCGACGCGGAGAAAATGGGAAGCCGATATTTCTCAGCAATAATGCGGGCGGTATCCTCGGTGGTTTGAGTACTGGTCAGGATATTGTAGTGCGCTTTGTCGTGAAACCGACGAGTTCAATTCTGAAGCCCGTGCGTACGGTTGACATTCATGGTCATGATACTGAAATCGTCACCAAGGGTCGGCACGATCCGTGCGTTGGGATTCGTGCCGTGCCCGTGGGAGAAGCCATGATGGCTTGCGTTCTTGCGGACCATACGCTTCGACATCGCGGCCAGGTTGGCTCCTTCAAATAATAGGTTTGTCCAGTTTATTTGAGCCGGCCGTGCGAAGGAAGCTATTGCGTCACGTAGGGGGCACCGGAAGGGTTTCAACCGTTCGTGTTGTGGTTGGTTTGCCTATTTACAGGGTGACCTGAATCAATATGGTTTCATGTGCTGAATCGACTGGCATTTCAACGTCGAATCATCCAATTATAAAAGCCTGAGCAAACAAGTATCAGTAGGGCTATGGCAGCCCCATCAATTAAATAAGGTCCCCAGATCCCCAGAATGCGCCCAC
Organism: Alphaproteobacteria bacterium MarineAlpha9_Bin7; assembly: GCA_002938115.1. Taxonomy (GTDB): domain Bacteria; phylum Pseudomonadota; class Alphaproteobacteria; order UBA7887; family UBA7887. The sequence continues at coordinate 796 of PTKD01000182.1, forward strand.
TATGAAGATCTAGGAGAACCCTTTCCCATGGCAAGCCCTGGCCTCGGTACGCCCTCAGGACATCATCCTCGATCGCGTCAGGTGCGCCAGTGACTTGCACCCAATTCGGCATCTGGTCTGCCTGTTGCCAAACCAAAAATGTGGAATTGGTAAAGAAGACCCCTATGGGGGTATCTATATATATGTATTGATCACGCCATCCGAGACGCGAGACTTTGGCCGGCAGATCAACAATTCTCTCTATTAAGCTTCCGTCTTGATCAAAAAGATACAAAGCATCAGGGGTTGTTATAACAAACCTTTCGCGTACCTGTAGTGCACCCTTTACGCTGCCGGCGTGTTCGTAAATTAGTGCTCCGTCCCAAAAAAGATGGCCGTCCAATTCTGTCACCCAATGGCTGTTGACTTTATAACTGACCGACGTGTTGGTTGGTGCAATGCCATACCAGTTAAGCAGCCACTCGGTGGTAATAAAACGCTGATCAAGAGCTAGTCGGTCTGTGTGGTTTAGAGCTACGCCCGTGGCCAACAATATTAAAAACAAGAAGGCGGCAGCAACTCCCAATCGGCCGTGCCAGCGAAGTACGGAATAAGCCAATTGAATGCGCCGCCTGTTGAAAAGTTTTCGTTTGGGCTTATCCGGGACTAATTTTTTCATGAAGATACAAGGCAAGGCGCGACAGTCGAGTTAGGGCGCTTACCGACAATGTAGCGCCAGAGATGCCGTCGATTGAACGGCTAAGTTGGTGATTTGCGACTAGTTGTGCTCCGATAAATTGGTCGGTGAAAAATGAATGTCGCACTTCCCAGCCGCGACTCTCTCGATAGACTAACACGGTAACACGCTCGATGAAGCCATTGTCTACTACGATGCCCGTTGTGATTGGCTTGACTTTTCCAATTTCCTCAAGGATCCAAGCACTTCGAGTGCCTCGACTCCAGTAACGTATGCGTCTCGGACCTTTGCTATGGGCCATTATTGTATTGGCCTCGGCCCTGAGGCCCTTTGTAATCCAGAGTACTTTTGGGTCAGGGACGGCACCGGCGAATACTTGTGCCAAGAAATCCTTTGGTGCCAGGTAAACTTGTTCGGCTATCGCCAACGTGTGCCACAGACACAATGTGGTCAATACAGCCAACGAATAAACATACTTTTTAGAACGAGACACCATGGCAATGTTGGGGGAAAAGAAGGGCCTTTTCGTCGCCCTCCTCTGATCCACTAACTTCGGTCCACCGTCTAAAATTGCCAACCAATACCAAGATTTAGTCTATCGGCGCCAGTGCCTTCCTGAACGCTGACCTGGTTGTAGTCGCCTTTGATCACGACATCTGGATGCAGCCAGTAATTAAATCCGACATCGAATTGCTGCTCTTCGCTGTCCGTATTGTCCCCGGCTTGGCTATCGAATTTTCCGTAACGAGTGAATATCCCAAGCGCCGCATCGCCGTTAGCCCCCGCGTTGGGAAGTATGAACCGGTAGGATGGTTCAATGTAGTAACCCCATTGGTCATCACGGCCGACAGACGAAGGCCCAATCCCAGTCGCGCCGCCATCTATGTCCCATTCAGCATAAAGGGCCCTCAGTCCCCAGCCGTTTACAAGTATGTCGGCGTTAACGGTATAGAGCCAGGCATCGATTTCCTCTCGACGCCCGTCGCCATCGATATCTGCGGTCTGTGTAAGATCAGCTTGATATTGAAGCGAAGCTCCCAGGTTGACACCTGGCATGCCATTCCATTGAATTCGGCCCGTTGCAGCGGGATCTGTGGCACTCGCTTCGGCGACCTTTTGGCGACCACTCCGAATTCGGAAAGCGCTAGTGCCTGTAACTGGTGTTTGTAGCCCCGAGTGAACGAATAAGTCATATTTCAGTCCATCACCTATCTCACCATTTGCTCCAACGCCCGCTTCCCACCAAGTGGTGGGTATAATTTCAGACTCGACACGGTTGCGCTCGACCCCAAAGAACGTAGGCGGCTCATGGATTTCATTCAATAACCCTACTGGCACCAAGTGGACGCCGCCGTAGAGGTGTTGTGCTTCTCCAACGTCCCACTCGATGAAGGCCTGCTCTATTTCGACTTCACCCGGTTTCCCGGCGCTGCCGTTGGGAACGTTCCCGTCTCCGGAGAGAGCATGTTCGATTTCAAATTCTGACTGCAAACGTAGTTTGTCATTGAATTCGTATTCCGTGAAGAAAACAAATCGGTGGACATCGATTTCCCGAGTATCTCCGGCATTGTAATGTAGTTCGCCATAGCCACCCCAGTGCAGTGGATCGTCATCCCCACTGGCTGCTTGGTCAATCATTTCGCCGGCAGCTTCGATTTTTTCCTCGGTTTCACCAACCTTCGCTTGGAGCGCCTCTATCATTGCTTGTTGCTTCTGAATGATTTCCCACAGTTCCTCAGTAGTGGGAGTTTGAGCACCTGCGTGACCGACGCCAATCGTAGCTCCCAATGCGGATATGAAGAGTGCTCGTCCGACTATAAGTGATCGGGTATACATTTTTGTTGTTCGCTCTATACGTTTAGTTATTGAGTGCAATTTTCGCGCTGGAAAGCTGTGGGTCACCGAATTCAATTGCGAATAAGGATCAGTTGTATTGATTGTAAGACTTATCCGCAACGAGAATCCCTCTCGTTCTCAATAAGGGCGCCGTTGAGGCTTGTAAATATGAGAGGTGTGCTGAATTTGTAACAGAAGCGCCGTGTTTTCGTGCACCTCAGGGAGGTAGTGGAGCTATACGGGTTGTTTTTGGGGGAATTGCTTATGTATTCGGAGTTAGGGGGCCGAGAACCGCTAGCGGCGTAAAGCGGTTT
>PTKD01000183.1 GCA_002938115.1 Alphaproteobacteria bacterium MarineAlpha9_Bin7
TCGATCAATCGCACCAACGCCGCTTGGCACGTTGCCAATGGGCTAACCGATTGCTTGGCCTCACGATTTGCGCCAAGACCAACCAAAATTAGTGTATCATCGAGACTAACTACTTTTCTCCTTATCAATATCGCGCTTGGCGTCAAATAAAAATCAGCCCTGCACTTTACCTATTTCTTTGAAAACTATCCTGACAAAGCTCAAATTTCTTGTGGCAATTGTAAATTTAAAATAATTGCAAAATTAGGAAACTTTCCATGATTTCATATCCGACTGAAAAACTAGGTTTATTTATTGATGGATCAAACCTTTACAACGCCGCACGGGCTCTTGATTTTGACATCGACTACAAAAAATTACTCCAATTTTTTGCAAAAAACGGTCGCCTGCTGCGAGCCTTTTATTATACGGCCCTAATCGAGGATCAGGAATACTCACCGATCCGTCCTCTGGTTGATTGGCTTGATTACAATGGTTACACAATGATCACCAAACCGGCGAAAGAATATATAGATTCTAGCGGGCGGCGTAAGATCAAAGGCAACATGGATATAGAATTAGCGGTTGACGTCATGGGGATGTCCAATGTGTTTGACCACATAGTCCTTTTTTCAGGAGATGGTGACTTTTGTCGCTTGGTTGAGGCGACACAACGTAAAGGTGTGCGCGTTTCGGTGGTATCAACGGTTCGCTCTCATCCGCCCATGGTTTCAGATGAACTGCGTCGCCAGGCTGATAACTTTATTGAATTACAAGACCTCGCAGAACATATTAGACGGGACCATTCAAAAAAACCTTTGGTCAAAGCCTCGAACGAATACGCCGGTGAAGATCCCGTAAACTATAAGCAAGAGGAATCCCGAGAGGATCCCCTGGGAGATTATGATTATTTTGAGGACGACGATGGGGCTGAATTCGATGCGATAGACGAATCAGTCAAGGCGTCGAACGGTGGTCACGCATAGACATACCTTCATCCAACTGTAACCACTGTCCGCGGCTAGCTGGGTACCGCTCCGAAAATCATCTGCAACATAACGACTGGCATAATGCGCCCGTGCCTTCATTTGGGCCACTAGGCGCCCAACTCCTCATAGTGGGGCTCGCACCAGGTTTGCGGGGAGCCAACCGGACCGGCCGTCCCTTCACAGGAGACTACGCGGGAGACTTACTTTACGAAACTTTGACATACTTTGGGCTTGCGCAGGGTTCTTACAATGGTGACATCACTGATGATTTGGCTTTGAGCAACTGCCGCATCACCAATGCCGTACGATGCGTTCCACCAAAGAATCGCCCAACGACGGAAGAAATAAAAAAATGTCGAAGTTTTCTTCGATCTGAAATACAGGCCATGGCACGTTTACGAGCGATCGTTGCTCTAGGCACAATAGCTCACGATTCAGTGCTTTCTTCCTTCGAGCTTAGACGATCGAAGTATAAATTTTCGCATGGCCAAATGCATACCTTAGATCCCTCATTGGTCCTTTTTGACAGTTATCACTGCTCCCGGTACAACACCAACACCGGTCGGCTAACAAGCAAAATGTTTAGTGCCGTATTCCGAAATGTGTGCACTTTCCTACACACACCAATACCTTAATACCAAACATTGTTGCCCCGTCCATGTTGCACGTTATTTATTCATCTAGTAATGACTCTATCAACTCTATGATCTCACCGTCCGCAGGTCTGACACGACTCGGCCATAAACCTGCTAGCTCTCCCTTGGGCCCAATCAAATATTTATGAAAGTTCCAGCGTGGTGCTGCACTTTCGCCGGCCTCTTCTACAATCCACTTGTAGAGTGGGTGAGCCCCTGCACCGGTCACATGTTGTTTTGCCGTTAAAGGGAAATCAACGCTAAAATTAGTGACGCAAAACTCTTTGATCTCATTTTCTGCGTGCGGCTCCTGACCCCCAAAGTCATTCGATGGAACACCTAACACGACTAAGCCACGATCACGATAGTCCCGCCAAAGAGACTGGAGGGCTTCATATTGCGGCGTGAAGCCACAGAATGAAGCCGTATTCACCAATAGAACAACCTTTCCGGCATAGCTCGCCATGGGTATTTGGGCGCCATCAATCGATTCAAATGAAAAGTTATGTGCGCCCATAGTCTCCCCTTCACTTCCTCGTGTGCCGACAAAAATCACGCCCAATATAATTACTGTATATAGATACTTCATTAGACTCCCACCAGTTCAATCATGCACGCTACACGTCCAATAGAAACTCGTTAGCTTATCTAACAATTGGATAAATGTTAACTTAACTACGACTTCTCAGAAGGCGCGCCCGTTGCCGTTCCCAATCTCTAGTTTTCTCCCGTTCACGTTTATCAACCTGACGTCTGCCTCGTGCCAATCCAAGTTCCACCTTCACCCGACCACGTTCGTTAAAATAAAGAGATAAAGGCACCAAAGTATAACCGTCACGCTGCACCTTTCCACGCAATTGCTCCATTTCTCGCCGATGTAAAAGAAGTTTTCGCAATCGCAATGGTTCGTGATTGAAACGGCTGGCCGATTGATAAGCTGAAATGTGGGAGTTGATTAGAAATATCTCTTTACCTCTGAAATCTGCGTAGGAGTCTCCCAAGCTTGCCTGCCCAGCACGCATGGCTCGCACCTCTGTGCCCAAAAGCATCAAACCAGCCTCGACGGTGTCCTCAATAAAATAATTGTGCCGGGCTTTGCGATTTTGAGCAACGATCTTACGGATTAAGTCGCCGCGTGCCACTGCCTCTCACCTAAATCTAATAAGCCAGCTGACTCCATTGCAGCATGGACCAGTTCCTTCGTGCTACCTTTGATATCAGTCATGGGGAGTCGCAAATCCGGCGTACAACGTCCAAGCAAACTTAGAGCATATTTAACCGGCCCTGGGCTAGTCTCTACAAAAAGGGCATCATTGAGCGGCGTCAACTGATCATGTATCTCGAGGGCAAGGGTTGTATCTCCCTTTTGCCAGGCTTCGTGCATCTCGGCGCATAAGGCAGGAGCAACATTCGCCGTCACCGAAATACAGCCGTGACCACCATGCGCCAGCATCGCCGGCACACAGCCGTCCTCCCCACTTAACTGACAGAAATCCTTGCCGATCAACCGGCGTACGCTGCTCGGTCGCGAAGCGTCACCTGTCGCATCTTTCACTCCGATAATGTTAGGGATTTTAGCTAACCGTGCCATCGTATCGACCGTCATATCAACGACGCAGCGGCCCGGGATGTTGTATATGATGATCGGTATTTCTGCGCTTTCTGCTATCGCCACAAAATGTTTGTACTGCCCTTCCGGGGTAGGTTTGTTGTAGTAGGGCATTACTACAAGGGCTGCGGTGGCACCAGAATTAGCAGCATGTTGTGTTAAGCTCACCGCCTCTGCGGTTGAATTGGAGCCCGTGCCGGCAATAACTGGAACACGTTTATCAGAGACCTCAATACACAGATCCACGATTCGCTCATGCTCGTCATGCGTCAAACTAGGAGACTCCCCGGTTGTACCGCAGGGAACCAAACCGTGCACGCCCTGTTGAATCTGCCACTCCGCCAAGTCTTGGAACGCCGTTTCGTCAATTTGGCCGTCCCGAAAAGGCGTAATCAACGCC
>PTKD01000184.1 GCA_002938115.1 Alphaproteobacteria bacterium MarineAlpha9_Bin7
CAGCATTGTTAAACCGTGGGTGATTTTCAATGGCCAGGCGGCGGGCTCGGTAAAAGTTCCCAGGCAAAAGTGGTAGGATCCGGTCCCCTTGTCGAATCCGGATGCGGTTGAATATGGACACCAAAGAAGCATTACGCGGGATCCAAGAATATGGACCCTCTGAGCCAATAAATAAGTGTTGTTCTCCACGTTTAATGCTGTCTGTAATCTGGCGATAGGCACGCACTCCGAAGAGAGTGCGTCCTACTGATGGCAAAGTAGCTAGCCCTACGTAGAGTGTGATGAAGGTATCGTCGTCCTTTCCATCTGACTCTATATCGATTTCGGCTCCGTCCAATTGCGACGCAAATGCCGAACGCACGTCACGGTAGCTAAGACTACGAGTGACTATTGATCCATCAGCAATTAACTCGGACCATGATCTGGCGCTATAACTATAAAAGTCTACGGATAGGTCTTCGGAGTCATCATCGATTAGGTTGATCAGATATCCGACTCGAAGCGCTGAATTGACAATTGCCTGACGCATAGCAAAGGCACTAATCGTTGCCCCTGAGATTGCGTCTATGTTTTGGTTATTGTAAAGGCCATGTAATCCCGTTTTGACTTTTCCTTGGCCACCCGACTGGCTTTTTCCGATATTAATTCCGTTGAGACCGTCCAGGAAAAGCTTAAACCTGTCTTTGCCAAAAATTCCAGTTGAAATCAATGGTTCGTGTTCCTCCAGGATATGATGGCCCACGATTACACCATCCTCTCGGAGTGCAACAATGATATCAAAGGACTGGCCACTGTATCCTGCAGGACGAACCGTTTCATGCGTCGAAAACAAATAACCGACTAGGTTGCCGTCGGTCACAACTTGTGCAATCGGTGGTACTCCGGAGATTTTTCCGCGGATACTAGAGTCAGGGAAAAGTTGTTTGACCAAAGAAGGTGTTAAGCGTGTCTCCAACGGTTCATTCATATCAGCGTGAGCTGCCCCGATAGCAGCAACAAATGCATATGCAACGATAGCTCGGGTGAGGAAACGTTTATGAAACATCACGTTCACTGAACAGCACAATTTCAAGTTACTTCTGCTTGGGGTCCAGATGGTTGGTCATACTGGTAACAACGGTGTGAGAGTCTCCAAAAAAGTGGACGATACAATCGATTTCCATTGGCTACATGTTTGGATAATTGGGACCACCGCCTCCCTCTGGCGTTGTCCATTCAATGTTTTGGGTTAGATCCTTGATATCGCAGGTCTTGCAATGAACGCAGTTCTGCGCATTGATCTGCAAACGCGGATTTGAGCCGTCATCTTCAGATACAATTTCATATACGCCGGCCGGACAAAAACGTTGCTCAGGTGCGTCATAATCCGCCAGATTGATGCTGATTGGCACGCTGGGGTCCTTTAACTTTAAATGTACTGGCTGATTTTCCTCGTGATTGGTATTGGAAAGATACACCGAAGAAAGCCGATCAAAACTTACTTCGCCGTCCGGTTTTGGATAGTCAATCTGTTCACATTCACGCGACTTTTTTAGAGACTCATGGTCAGCCTTATAACGAAAGGTCCATGGCGCGCGACCCCGCAACACATAGCTATCAATTGCGCCGTATATTAGCGCTGGCCAAAGGCCCCAACGGAAGGCTGGTCGTATGTTTCGAACCAGGTATAGTTCAGACCATACCCACGACGATCGTAGGGCTTGCTCGTAACTCTTTGCCTCAGCAGATTTATTGTTTGCATTGGCTTGTTTGAACATTTCAAAAATATTTTCTGCAGCCAACATTCCTGTTTTCATTGCAGTGTGGCTGCCTTTTATTTTGGGTACGTTCATGAATCCCGCCGTACATCCAATCAATGCACCCCCTGGAAATGTAAGCTTCGGAATGGACTGTAATCCACCTTCGTTAAGGGCGCGTGCTCCATAGGCAATGCGTTGCCCACCTTCGAACGTAGACCGAATACGAGGGTGCGTTTTAAAACGTTGAAATTCCTGAAAAGGATCAAGGTATGGATTGTGATAATCGAGACCAACCACAAAACCAACGGCAACTTGATTGTTTTCCAAATGGTACAGAAAAGAACCACCGTACGTATGAGAATCAAGTGGCCAACCAATCGTATGCATGACCTCACCCGGTTTATGAACTTCGGGGCGAACTTCCCAGAGTTCTTTTATGCCGATACCAAAGGTCTGGGGATCCGCGTCTTTGCGCAGTTCAAATCGTTCGAACAAAGTTTTTGTGAGCGAGCCCCGGCAGCCTTCTGCAAATAATGTCTGCTTGGCATGCAGTTCTATTCCAGGCTGGTGGTTGTCGGTCGGAATCCCATCTTTGCCGATGCCCAGGGCGCCAGTAGCAACCCCACATACCTCGCCATTTTCGTTGTAAAGCACCTCTGCAGCAGCAAAACCTGGGTAAATTTCCACGCCCAGAGCTTCGGCCTGTTCTCCTAGCCAGCGGCACAGATTCCCGAGTGAAATGATGTAATTTCCATGGTTGCGCATTTGGGGCGGCGTGAATGGAAAGCGAAAACTACCCTTTTGGCTTAAATAGATGAGGTTGTCGCGTGTGACGGGCGTATTGATGGGCGCTCCCCGTTCTCGCCAGTCGGGGATCAATTCATCTAGCGCGCGGGTCTCGATCACTGCGCCAGACAAAATATGAGCGCCAACCTCGGAGCCTTTCTCAAGCACGCAGACGCTAATTTCTTCGTCTTCCTGTGTGGCCAGTTGGCGTAATTTGATTGCGGCAGCTAGCCCGCTAGGGCCAGCGCCGACGATGACCACGTCATACTCCATCCTCTCGCGATCCATCATTTATTCTAAACCTTTGTATGTTGGTGCTCAGATCCAGAGAATAAGATGACAGCGTGGTCTTGGCTACGACCCCGAGTTATGCCGCACCTTTGAGAAGTGGCAGCACTTCCTTGTACAGCATTGGATCTCCACACGCGACGACGGCGGCACTTTTTTCGGCGGGAGTGCCGGCCCATCCCGTGACCACTCCCCCGGCACCTTCAATGATTGGGATCAGTGCAAATATGTCCCAGGGTTTGAGGTCATTTTCAGTTATTAGGTCGATGGCGCCCGATGCAAGCATCCCATATGCGTAGCAATTCCCACCGAATTGAGTCAGATGTGTCTCTCGCATTAGGCGATGGAAGACAACTTCCTGCGCGGGTGTTGCCATCATGCGCGGGTCCGTTAGGGCATAAATTGCTTGATCAAGGCGGGAACACTTACGGGTTTTGATGGGTTTTCCGTTTAATGAGCTACCTCTGGGTGTGCCGATAAAACGGTCTTGCATAATCGGTTGATCAAGTATTCCTAAGATGGGCCGCCTTTGGTAACCAAGCCCGATTAAAGTGCCAAACATGGGGAGGCCAGCAATAAATGCACGGGTGCCGTCAATAGGATCAAGCACCCAGCAGAATTCTGCATCTGGATTGTGATCGTCAAATTCTTCCCCAATTACGCCATGATCTGGATAGTGGGACGTGATTAGGTCGCGCATTGCTTCCTCCGACTC
>PTKD01000185.1 GCA_002938115.1 Alphaproteobacteria bacterium MarineAlpha9_Bin7
GGCTCACTCTCTGTTCCAACCAACCAAGTCCGAGGTCAGGTTCCGAGCTGACAGCCAGGTGTTTCGCGCGCTCCAGCAGGCGGTGCGACGGACGCTGGTCTCCGATTCGCCGGTGCCCGAGGTCCAGCCTCACGGTAGTGCGCGGCCGCCTCGATATTATCGCAGAGGATACTTTTGAGACTAATCCAGTCAAAATGATAGAACTGTTTGGGGTCGCGCAGCAGCATGAATTAGACATTCATCCACGCGCGCTTCGCCTAATAACCCGCAGTCTCAAAAAAATCGATGCTGCCATGCGCGCTAACCGACAAGCGAACCGATATTTTTTAGAAATCTTAACTTCTAAGAAAGATCCTGAGACTACCTTGCGCAGGATGAATGAGGCAGGCGTGCTCGGTCGTTTCATACTAGATTTTGGCCGCGTTGTCGCCCAGATGCAACACGACATGTACCATGTGTACACGGTGGACGAGCATACCGTATTTGCGGTTGGAATCTTGTCGGGAATAGAGAACGGGAAATTTGGCGATGAGTTGCCGCTAGCGACAGAACTTTCTGGGAACTTACTGTCCCGTGAAGTGCTGTATCTTGCTCTTTTTCTTCACGATATAGGCAAAGGAAGAGGTGGGAACCATTCGATAATTGGTGCAAGAATTGCGCGCAAGCTTGGCCCGAGGCTCGGTCTCAGCGGTGGAGATACGGAAACTGTAGCCTGGCTAGTAGAGCATCATCTGTTGTTCTCAAACACGGCTTTCAAGCGAGATATTGGCGATCCCCAGACCGTGCAGGATTTTGTTGCGGTAATACAGTCACTCGAACGATTGCGGTTGTTGTTGGTTCTTACTGTCGCAGACATACGTGCTGTTGGGCCGCGAGTTTGGAACGGGTGGAAGGGTCAATTAATTCAGGACCTCTACAATGAGGCAGCAGCAGAGTTAAGTGCGGGCCGCACTCGCATGGACCGTTCGGAACGGGTTGATGCGGCGAAACAAGCACTGCGAGCGAAGCTTACGGATTGGGCGGAAGAGAGCAAGGAAAGCCACGTGGGCCGGGGATATCCGAGTTACTGGTTGTCATTTAACACGGAGACCCACGCTCGGCACGCAAACTTTATTCGCCACGCTGATGAGGAGCAGCGTGTATTTGCGTTTGATGCACAGGTTGATCGTTTTCGTGCCGCGACAGAAATCACAATTTATTGCCCGGCCCATCACGGGTTGTTTGCTGGTATTGCGGGGGCTATGGCGGCGTCGGGGGCGAACATTGTCGACGCGCGAGTATCATCTACCACCGATGGTATGGCGCTTGATGTATTTTGGATTCAGGATACAGCCGGGGGCGCTTATGAGCGGGCTGAACACTTGGAGAGACTCGCGGCTACGATTGAAAATACCCTCACGCGCGACTTTAAACCGGGGCTTGCTTTAGCAGAACGAAATATGTTGCCGTCTCGGACGGAGGTATTCACCGTTGCGCCACGCGTGTTAGTGGACAACAACGCCAGTGCGACCTATACGGTGGTTGAAGTAAATGGCCGCGATAGAGTTGGGTTGCTTTACGATATTACCCGTACGCTCACGGAGCTGCGGCTGTCTATCGGCGCGGCGCGGATAACCACATACGGGGTGAGGGCCGTAGATGTCTTTTATGTCAAGGACATGTTTGGCATGAAGATAATGGATGACGGACATGTTATGCGCATCCGTAAGTCCATCCTCGAAATATTGGCGCAGTCTCACCGAGTATTGTCCAATCCGGATATCCCAGTGGCCGCGGCAGAGTAGCCCTTGGGCATTCAATCTCCATGACAAATCGGGATTAACATGAAAATAATAAAAATCGAGGATCTCCACTGTGATGCAGGTTGGCGCATATTTTCTTTCCTCAAAATTGTCACGGATGAAGGATTGATTGGTTATTCCGAATACAACGAATCCTATGGGTCAAAGGGTCTAACAGCGGTAATTCGCCCACTGGCTGATAGCCTTGTTGGGGAGGACCCACGTGCCGTAGAACGAATTACGGCAACACTGTATGGACAAACTCGACAGGCGCCGGGCGGGATGATCTCCCAGGCGATTGCGGCCATTGAGAACGCATTGGTTGATCTCAAGGCAAAGGCGCTCGATGTGCCCGTCTACGAAATGCTGGGCGGACCCGTCCGAGACGAGATTCGGCTTTATTGGTCTCACTGCGGCACGTATCGTTTGCGTCACCATGAGGTGTTGGGAGTTCCGCAACTTAATTCGCTAGATGGATGCCGAAAATTAGGCAAGGAGGTTGCGGAGTCGGGTTTCACGGCGCTCAAAACAAACATGTTTTTGTTTGATGGTAGTGAGCCCAGGATGTATATGCCGGGCTTTTCGTTGCGACGTGAAGACCAGGGGTCATGGGATGTAGCGCTCAATCCTGACGACGCCGTTACCGTGGCAGTGCGTGACCAGCTTATGGCACTTCAGGAAGGGGCAGGACCGGAAGTCAAGGTGCTGCTTGATATGAATTTCAACTTCAAAACCGAAGGCTATCTTACGATGGCACGAGCACTCGACGACCTGGGTCTGATGTGGTTCGAAATCGATTCTTACGATGCCACCGCGCTGCGTGATATTAGGCGCGCATGCAAAACGCCGCTTGCCTCCTGTGAGTCACTGTACGGACGTCGCCAATACAAGTCTTTCCTGGAGCAGCATGCAGTGGATGTGGCGATTATCGATGTGCCTTGGAACGGTATACTGGAATCGCTGAAGATCGCTGCTATGGCGGAACCCTATGAAATCAATGTAGCCCCCCATAATTTCTATGGACATTTGTCTACACTGATGAGTGCCCACTTTTGTGCAGTAGTCCCTCATTTAAGAATTATGGAGATCGACGTCGACGATGTTCCGTGGAAGGATGAATTAGTGACAGTGCCGCCAACGATAGAGAACGGGTATTTGAAATTGCCCACCGGCCCGGGGTGGGGTGCTGATCCCGACGAGGAGGCAATACGGGCGCATCCACCTAAAAATTGATGTTCCATTGACCGACTTATTTAAACATTACGATTTTTTGTATTGAATGATCTATGCATGATCTGGTGATCCGTATCAGCACCATAATCGACGGCTCAGGAAAGTCTGCGTATCTCGGCGATGTTGCAGTGGGTAACGAAAGTATTGGGGCCGTGCCGTGGGTGTTATCTTCCTTTTGTTCGCCCTAATTAACCATTAAAGCGTAACGATGTTAATTCGCTTTGCGGCAACGGTCGGGGGGTTCACGTTGCTCTCGCGCGTCCTTGGATTCGCGCGTGACATTTTGATTGCCTTTCGGTTTGATTGATTCGTTGATGAACTAAGCCATCTGGTGCGTTGATTCGATAGAGAAAAACATGCCGTAATGCAGCAAGTAGCAGCATGACGGTCTTGATATACGCAACTGATGTGCCAACCGGTTTACACGAATTTTTCGCACGATTTCTCGGCCAAGATACAGGCCGGCAGCGGGGCATTTTGCCCCGGCGCAAGGCCC
>PTKD01000186.1 GCA_002938115.1 Alphaproteobacteria bacterium MarineAlpha9_Bin7
AAACAAATTTCCAACCGCCGCTTTGGCCGTTTTTGAATTTAATAATCTTTGGTCGGAACTCGATTCAACTTGCGCGACTTTTGTTCGTTTCGTAACACCGAGTGGTCTTTAACCTGCGGGGGTCCAGCAGCTGACCGAATATATCTTCATTGCGGTATGTGGGAAATTTCAGTTTTAGAGCCTGTCCATTCCTCGGACACGTAACCGGCGTAAATTGTGGCCACGTCATCAGATGTGACTTGGTAGGACCCAGATCAGTTCGATTATTTGCTTCTTGGAGTACGGAAATAATCGTATCGGCTTGCTGATTTAACTGATACCTCAACGCCAACGGTATCTCGCATCACAGTGAGCGGTATCACGGTACCCGCGTCACCCAAACTCCACAGCTTACGGTACATATGCGCCAAATCGTTTATGGGCTCACCGTCGATACGGAGAATAACATCTTCAAGGGCCAAACCGGAACGGTGAGCTGGTCCTTCGGGGGTGAGATGTACCACTGCCAACCCGGTCTGTGTTTCGGCGGTGAACATTCCAAGCCAAGGGCGGGCAGGCCCATGGACGCGACCGCCGGAAAGCAAGTCATCGAGTATCGGCTTGAGCAACTCTGTAGGCACAAACATATTTCCTTGCATTCCCGCAGCACCAGTTCCTGCATCGTCAATCAGAAGAGAACCTATACCGTGCAATAAACCATCTTTTCCGATTAGAGCCGCCCCGCTCCAATTTGGATGCGCCGGAGCTGTATATATTGCATTTTCGAGCAGATACTCCCAGTAGCCAGCAAACACTCGCCGAGCGATTATAGTGGCGTTGATCACTTGTTCCTGGCCTCCGTGAGCGGCGACAGTAACCTGCGACCCTGCCTGTAGGCTTGCGGAGTCTCCGATTGAAATCGGTGTCAGATTAAGGGGCTCTCGTGCACGCGCCAAACCAAAGCCAGATTCAAAATCGTATCCCACGAAATCAGCGCCGACCCAGCCCCCGTCTCTAGCCAGGATCCGCACCGTGTGAGATTCAAGTAACAAATATCCTATTGTAAGAATCAATCCATCGGAGTTGATCAGCACCGCGTTACCTTCTCGTTCGATTCCAAGGTATGGTGCTGTGTGGGCGTCCGATGGTACTTCGGTTCGGACCGAGGTCACCGATACGGAAGACAATGCTTGTTTCACGCTAGTTGTGCTTGGACCGAGCTCAATTGTAGGCATCTGTCGGTCGGGTGGCGCTTTGTCTAAGACGTTGGGCAGTTGCTGCCCATTCATCTTGTTTCCGTTTTTTCGTGTCTCTGTCACCGTTCGAACCTAAACTCCACCAAGTGGCATTCGTCAACTAGTATAGTTTTGTATCAGTAAATTGTCAGATTGCCAGCTGGTCACTATATTTCGGCAACCTGCGTGGCCATCTTCATTTTGCGATGATACTACCGCGCGTGTCTCCTAGATGAAAATCCAGTCTCGACCCCCGTCATTTTTAAACTCATTGGCGCCCTACACTTACAGCTGTTCATTTAGTGTAGTGGCAGATTGGTCCGGCCTTTGGCGGGATCGAAAAAGGGGTAGCAAAACCAAAGCTAGGGCGGCCAGCAAGGCGGCAATTCGGGTTACGTCGTTGAAAGCCATAATCATCGCTTGGCGTGTAGCAATGTCGACTAATAAATTGATTCCTGCCCGATCGGAGGTCGGGGAGTTGCCGTAACGTCCCTCGAATAATTCTGCTAAGCGTGGCATAGATTCACCGACCGCCGGCTGGTCAAATGACACGGTATCGGCAATTTCGGAATAGTGACGCAAAGTCCTATTCTCTAGTTCATTGCTACCGATTGCGATCGCAACAGCAGCACCCAGGCGCATAATTAAGTTAAATAATGCGCTGGCGTTCTTAACTTTATCGGGATGCACCGAACCCAGTGCTAAAGTAACCACTGATAGCCAACAACACTGGGAGGCTAGCCCGCGCACTACCTGAGGAAGAACCAACTCGGCGAAGCCGTAGTCGGCGGTAAGTTGGCCTTGAAGCCAGGTACCGATTGCCATTCCTCCAAACCCTATGAGCGCTACCCAACGCAGGTCAAGCAGTCGCAGTAGCAAACCTGCTATAGGTGTGGAAACAACCATTGACAATCCCAACACCACTACGATTGTTCCGATCTGTAAGGTATCGATTGCTCGGATCTCAGCGAGATAAAGGGGTAACAGAAACAAAGGTATGTATAGGACTGCGCCGAACACGAAGATGTAGAAACAACCGACAGAAAAGTCGCGATTCAAAAAAGCGCGTAGATCGACTACTGGGTAGCGGCAACTTAGTTCTCTCCACAGGAATAAATAGGCCGATACACCTGAGAATAAAGCTAGAGAGAGAATTAGACGCGAATCAAACCAGTCTTGTCGCCGACCTTCCTCGAGCACAACCAAAAGGCACAGAAGGGACGTTGCGGCCAAACTGATGCCCAGGAAGTCAATATTTTTTGCCAACGATGGTTCGGCCTCGTCAATTCGAATCAAAAGCGCTGAAGCAACCATGAGGATGAAACCGATTGGTACGCTGATCCAGAACATCCAGTGCCATGAAAGGACGTCGGTAATCCAGCCACCGAGCACTGGGCCGACAGCTGAAGAAGTTACCATGCAGAACGACATTATCGTCATCACAATCGTTTGCCGGCGTGGAGGAAAGATCGTGTAAACAGCGGCAAAGACCAACGGCATTAATGCACCGGCGCTGAACCCCTGTAGTGCCCGGAATATAATCATAGATTCTATGTTCCAGGCGTTTGCGCATCCTATGCTTGCAAGGCTGAACCCGCCTAGACAACCAGTGAATAACCATCGAGTAGAACACATTCGGCATAACCATCCAGATAGCGGCAACATGATAACTTCGGCAATGAGAGCTGACGTTAGAACCCAGCTAATTTGATCCGAGCCGGCGGCTAGCCCGCCCTGTATCTCTTTGAAAGAGCTATTCACAATTTGGATGTTTGTTAGGCCGAGGTACATGCCCAAGCACATTGTGCTGAAGGCGATCACGTCGCGCTTTGATGGATTCGGAGCAGCTTGACTCGCCAGTTCTATCCTGCCGTTGGGCTTAGACGGGGCGGAGTCCGTTCGAGTATCTGTGGGAACCATTGAGCCTAAGTGCTACCAACCCGGGCCAAGAGGTCGCCAAGCATGGGTTGTGTCAACCGTTACGTCTACGCCAGGGCGTGTGAGTTTCATCTCATTGAGCCGTAAACGAACTAGTGGCAGATGTTCGCGACCCCAAAAAATCTCGTTGTCCAGCACATAGGTGGGAACACCAAAAATCCCCTTTTTCTCCGCCTCGGCACGGATGCGGTCGTGCACTAATCGACCCTCACCCGCGACAAAAGAGCCAAAGCCGGTGGCGTCGACTCCTATTTCTGATAGCACCGATTGGATGACTTCTGTGTCTTCGATATCGAGTTCACGACGCCAAAATCGATCAAACACAAACCCGTTATATTCCCTAAATTTTCCGTGTTTT
>PTKD01000187.1 GCA_002938115.1 Alphaproteobacteria bacterium MarineAlpha9_Bin7
TCTTGCAGGGATCGATTCTCTGAATGGTGCAGAGATACCTGATTTAGTAAAGAAAATGACATCGTCTAAGTGTGTTTCCAGAGAAGTTGCTATTGTTGGTGCGGGGCCTGGGGATCCAGATTTATTGACCATTCGTGCCTTACAAAAACTACAAGCTGCGGACGTGATTGTTTATGACCGTTTAGTAGCACCGGCAATCCTAGATCGATCCCGCCGCGATGCTAAACGAATATTTGTTGGCAAATCCAGCGGGGCGCACGTTTGTGGTCAGGATGAAATTAATCAGATTTTATTAAGGGAGGCGCGTAACGGGCAGCGTGTAGTGCGGTTGAAGGGTGGTGATCCATTTATTTTTGGCCGTGGTGGCGAGGAACGATCATTTCTCCTTTCCCACGGGGTATCAGTGATTGTCGTACCAGGGATTACTGCTGCCCTCGGTTGTGGGGCTGCGACAGGTATTCCAATGACTCATCGAGACGTTGCGCAAGCTGTGACGTTTATCACCGGTCATGGAGAAGGGGAACTCGCTCTAGATTGGCCTTCCCTAGCGAGGATGCACCATAGTTTGGTCATCTATATGGGCGTCGGCTCTGCAGGAGTAATTGCCGCGAATTTGATTGAGCATGGTATGAACGGTGGGACTCAGGTTGCAATCATTGAAAATGGAACAGCACTGAATCAGAAATTTGTTACAGGAAATTTGAGGGATCTTGCTGCATTAATTAAAAGGCATGAAATTTCAGCGCCGGCGATAATTGTAATTGGGGATGTGGTGAAGCAATCGAATTTACAATTCGCTTCCGTCGGATTAGGCTTCAAAACCGAGACACAGGCTTTAATTTGATACGCCTCATTGTCCCAAGGGGGCCAACAAGGTATCTGTGGAGTCGTGGATGAAAGGTAAGGTTGCCACTGCCAATCGTTTGCGAGAAGGCGATATTGTCTATTTGACTGAGGGGGGTGAGTGGTCGGCGAACCTACAGGATGCTTGGCTTGTGTCTGGCGATGATACAGAACTTATGGCGCGTGCCAGTAAGGCTGAAGAACTGCGAGATGTCGTCGCGGCATATCTCATAGAAGTGGAACGTGTTGGGGATGATCTTTGCGCACTCAGTCAACGGGAAAGAATTCGTGCGGCAGGCCCAACCGTTTAGGCCGATTTGTCGGGACCATGTTGAGGTAACCGACAAAAAAAGGAGGCTTTGATGTATCGGTATGACGAATTTGACCGTGCTTTGGTTTTGGAACGCGTCGAGCAGTTTCGAGGGCAGGTTGCGCGCCGCTTAAGCGGTGAGTTGACAGACGAGGAATTTAAACAGCTTCGGTTGCGTAACGGTCTCTATCTGCAACTCCACGCATACATGCTCCGGGTCGCGATTCCGTATGGGACCTTATCTTCTCAACAAATGCGGAAACTCGCCCACATTTCTCGTACTTATGACAGGGACTATGGTCATTTCACCACCCGTCAAAATATTCAGTACAATTGGCCCAAATTAGTAGATGTGCCGGATCTCTTAGCTGAATTGGCAGAGGTAGAGATGCACGCCATTCAAACCAGTGGAAACTGCATTCGTAATGTCACAGCCGACCATTTTGCTGGTGTGGCAGCAGATGAAATTGAAGATCCAAGAGTCTACGCCGAGATTATCCGGCAATGGTCTACGCTTCACCCTGAACTTTCTTTTCTTCCTCGAAAATTCAAGATTGCGGTTACTGGGACCGTCCAAGACAGAGCGGCACTGCGGGTACACGATATCGGATTACGGATACTACGAAATAGTGCTGGGAAAATTGGATTTGAAGTCATGGTCGGGGGTGGGCAGGGACGTACACCCTACATCGCACCCACTATTAGGAAATTTTTACCCAAAGAACATCTACTTAGCTATTTGGAAGCGATCCTGAGAGTCTACAATCAACTTGGCCGACGCGACAATTTGTATAAAGCGCGGATCAAGATTTTAGTTGACAGTACTGGCGTTGAAAATTTTACAAAGCTTGTAGAGGAGGAATGGGCTGAAATTAAAGGCGGCGAATTAACCTTACCGGAGGAAGAATATAAACGGATTCTTAATTATTTTGCGCCACCCATATACCAACCGTCAAATGGAGCGGTTAAAACCTTTGAGACGCATAAAACCCGGAATTTGGATTTTGCACGTTGGTGCAAGACCAATGTGGCCAATCATAAATGCCCTGGATTTTCCATAATTACCATTTCACTTAAGCCAATCGGAGGCGTCCCTGGGGATGCGACTGCGGATCAGATGGACTTAGTTGCAGAACTTGCGGAGAAATATAGTCATGATGAAATTCGAGTTACGCATGAACAAAATCTCGTTTTAGCTCACGTCTGCCAAAGCGATATCTACGAGGTGTGGCAGGCGCTAGCTGGCGCCCAGCTTTCGACCCCCAATGTGGGGTTGATTAGCGACATGATTACTTGTCCCGGTTTGGACTATTGTAATTTAGCGAATGCACGTTCGATCCCCGTTGCACAAGATATAGCAAAACGATTTGAAGATTTGGATAGGCAGCATGATATTGGAGAACTTAAAGTTAAAATTTCTGGATGTATAAACGCATGTGGGCACCATCATGTTGGTCATATTGGTATTTTGGGTGTCGATAAGCGCGGTGTTGAATTTTACCAAATAACTCTGGGAGGGAGCGGTGCTGAAGATGCCTCTCTAGGTGATATTGTTGGAAAAGCGTTTGCATATGATGAAGTGACGGATGCAGTTGAAACTATAGTTGACACATATGTGACTGAACGCAGGAACAATGAACGCTTCCTTGATACCTATCGCCGAGTTGGATTGGGCCCGTTCAAAGAGGCTCTATATGGCGTTGCTTAAGGGGCAGGAAATAGTCCCTGACCAGTGGTCGCGGGTTGAAGAATTGGATGACCCGCTGGAATTTGATCACCCTATTATCACATTGGAATCCTGGAGAAAGCGTGAGGAACAGTTAGCTCATCTGAATACCCCGCTTGGAATTTTTTTAAGAAGCGAGGAATCTCCAGTTCTAATTTCGAATGTTCTGAGTCGCTTTAGTCTTGTCGCCCTTGATTTTCCTAAACTATCAGATGGTCGCGGTTTTAGTTATGCTCGTTTGCTACGCGAGCGTTTTAACTACATGGGGGAAGTGCGGGCGGTGGGTGAAATACGTCGTGATCAATATTTGTTTTTGATGAGATGCGGCTTTGACGCTTTTGAAATAGATGATAGCGGTGATTTATCCGGCTGGCACGAGGCTGCGCGTGAAGTTAGCGTGTTTTATCAGCCTTCGAGCGATCGGAAACCGTGGGTAGCAGGTCGTAGGCATTCATAAAATGTGT
>PTKD01000188.1 GCA_002938115.1 Alphaproteobacteria bacterium MarineAlpha9_Bin7
AAGCTCCGCAGCAGGGAATTCTCTTGGGAACGCAAACTCATGTAGAATAAACTCTCGAAATCGTTTATCGTCTCTACATCGTGGCAACTTCCCCTCTCGAGCTAATTCCACGTATTCGATTGCTTGATCAAAATCATGGATCTGCCATAACATGTCATCATAAGGATACGAAAAAGCGTCCGGTATTTTCCTGAGTGCATCCGTATCTACTAAACCTTTCAAGGACACTACAGGAACCCCACGGACTACAGCATCAAGCGCCGAAGCCGAAAGGTAAGTGAACAGGACGGAGACATTCGCAAGCCATTCAGTCATGTGAATAGTTCTCACAACGTTTATACGGCCATCGGAAATGTTATGAAAGAAATCGTAACGCCAATCACTCTCAAGTGGGTGAGGCCGTATTTCTGCTCTCTCCAAACGTTCTACGGACAGCGCCCGCAAAATACCTGCCACGACACGGGCCAATGAAGCTTCGAAGAAGATCCATGACTCTGCATGTTCGGGAAAATCGTAGTAACTGCCATTGGATCCTTCAAGTTCTATGGAATCAATCAATTGAAGCAAATTAGTTTTTCTGGCCGGGGTGTTGCCGCTCAATGAGCGAAAAGTAGTGGATAACCCAATCACCGATTCTTCTACCGCATTCTTTCTGGACGGAAGTAACCAGTGATCGGTGGATGGGTTACCCGTAACGACTAGTTGCTCAGGCCTCCACTTTTCCGTCTCCAGAAGCACATTTCTCATACCAGTTCCCCAGCAAAAGAAGCGTGTGACGGGCTCCGAGTAAATGAGGTCAGCCGCGCCTCCGTGTGTGTTTAGAACTTGGTCCGGCATGCCATTGGCCGACTCACTTGGAAGTACAAAAACCAAGCTGTTGATGGCTATATTAGAAGAATCATAAAAAGCATTCGGTAAAACGACAGCATCAGGATTGTATCGAGCATAGTAATGCTCCAGGTCAACGTGACTGCATGGAATAGTCCGCATCCCCATGGAGGACAGACAATGTTCCAACATGTAAGCGCCTATGAGCTCTCGTTTTGACTGATCAATTGCTACAAGGACTGTTTTGACCATGTGACTGTGCCCCTGCAAATCAGAGACTACTTGTTACCATCCCCTGAGCTGTCAGCCATCGGCCGCTCTCTCATTTGCCACTATCCAGTCCATCGCCTCCATAGGCAGTAGTGTGTCATCTGGTACATCGAACTGCGCAATCCGGCCGCATACATTATCCAAGTCCTTAGGCATTATTCCGGTACCGGGACTCTTCACTGTGAGCATGTCCTCCGTGATCACCTTGCCTGCCGGTATATCGCATGAGCTAACCACGCTTTTTGCCAGCTTGGCACGTATAGGTACCTCGCTATCCAAAATACATTTCTCGCCAGTCCCTAATGCAACCTCAACTTTGTGGACGTTCTCGATAAGATACTCAAATCCGCGTGGCTCAAGCGAAGCAGCGTGATCTGGGCCGCGCATCGTGCGGTCCAGAGTAAGGTGCCTTTCAATCACTTTGGCCCCTAGCACCACCGCAGCCACAGATATGACGTGCCCGGATTTTTCATGGCCAGAGTAGCCAATGACGGCATGCGGATACCGCCTGACAAGCACCGGGATCATTCGCAGGTTGGCCAGTTCGTCGTCGAACGGATACGTCGAAACACAATGTAAGACCACAATTCTGTCGTTATGTTGGCTAACAACTGCGACAGCTTCATCGACTTCATCTAAGGTACACATCCCGGTTGATAAGATCACGGGCTTGCCTTTACACGCAATGTGTCGCAACAGCGGCAAGTTCGTCACATCCCCAGATGCAACCTTGAAAGCGGGTACGTCAAGATCTGCTAGAAAATCCGCGCTCTTGATATCCCATGGGCTCGCGAAAAATTGCACTTCTACGGAGACACTGTGGTCACGAAGTTCGCGCCAAGCGACTTCTGACAACTCAAGTGCAGCACGATGCTGACCATACGTAGTGCCGTAGGAGTTGGGCCCTGAATACGGTTGCTCCAAATGTTCATGGGTTAATACATCTGCAATCGAGCGTTTCTGCAACTTAACCGCATCAATTCCGACGCGCGCTGCTTCATGGATCAAGTTGCGAGCAATATCAACGCTACCATTATGATTGAGACCAATTTCGGCGACGATATAGCAGGGTTGATCTTCACCAATGTCTCGTCGCCCAATCGAGATTATCACAATCTATTACCTTTCTGGCTGGAGCTATGCTGCTTGGCAACTACCAGATCATAACTGCAAGCCATGCTGATTATTGAGCTCCTTTCTGGCATATATGGACTACTAATTTTTCATCCCCAGCCGTATTTGTTATTTCCGCGAAGATCTTCTCTTCAAATCCTGAGCCCAACAATTTTGCTCTAAGAATATTGTAGGTCAAGTATCGATTCGAGAAGGAGCCATCTCGCTGATTGTAGGTATAGCAAAGTAAACCGCCATCAGATAAATACGCACCAATGTGATGAACACATACATCAATTTCCGGGCCAAGGTAGTAAAGGGTTTTACCACAATAAATAAGACTGAATTTCGATACTAACTTAGGGTTCAGGTTTCTAATATCGCCGGTTTCGAAGTGCACTCGAGCGGCTAGTGCAGGCCAAGCTTCGCGTACATGCTGGGACGCGCGGCTGATCGCTGTCTCACTGATGTCAATACCCGTATAATGTGCCGCATCCCCCCCGAGAAAAAGAAGGCGTTCAGCGCAATGTCCAGTCCCGCAACCCAGGTCGAGCACATGGCTTAATTTATGCTGTCTAGCTCGCAGAACCTCACCAAGAAACCAATAGCTACTACGTGTAAGTATGTCTGAACCACAGTTTCGTTGCTGATTCCATGGATCATCGAATTGTTGATACATGCCCTCGAAATCGCGAACGAAAACACCGTCTCTGATAATGCAGTCATTGACATTAGGTGACATTTTATAGACTTTGTCTTAGATTAGTTGGCTGCATGTGACTGACTGCTTAGAATCAATTCCACGAACTCGCGAAATGCAGCGCAGCCCCCGACTCTCTCGCACACATAATCTGCGGCGTCTCGAACCGCTTGCATTGCATCATTCACGGCTGCACTTAACCCAACAGCACCAATGACCGGCAAATCGTTGACATCATCACCAATATATGCAACCAAAGGCCAGCTAAGTTGCAGTTCATTAATAAGGCCTTCGACGACCTTCTGCTTGTCTTGAACACCTTGGAACAAATGTTTGATTTTCAGTTTGGCTGCCCGTCGGGCAACCAATTCCGTGTTTTCACTGGTAACAATAGCGACTTCAATGCCAGCTGAATGCA
>PTKD01000189.1 GCA_002938115.1 Alphaproteobacteria bacterium MarineAlpha9_Bin7
TTGAATCAGCCTAAACTAAATGGCCTAGGCGGGAAAATGCGTTTAGGGGTAAATATTGATCATGTTGCTACAATCCGCAATGCACGTGGTGGTCTGCATCCCGATCCGGTGGATGCTGCAAAACTTGCAGGGAAAGCCGGTGCCGACGGGATAACAGCTCATCTTAGGGAGGACCGACGTCACATTTCTGATAGGGATATCCATCGTTTAATGCGCGAGATCGATTTACCACTTAATTTAGAAATGGCTGCTACTGAGGAGATGTTGGGAATCGCCCTGGAAGCACGACCAAATGCGATCTGTTTGGTGCCGGAGAAGCGGGTTGAATTGACCACTGAGGGTGGGCTTGATCTACTTGCGCCAAATCTCAGTCTGCATAAATTCATTGAAGAGCCGAAAGCTTTAGCCATTCGTGTAACTGCGTTTATTGATCCAGATTTAGCACAAATTGATGCGGCAAAGGCTCTTGGGGTTGATGCCGTAGAGCTACATACTGGGAAGTACTGTGATTCCAAAAGCGAAGACTGCAAAATAGAGTTGGCTCGTTTAAGTGAAGCGGCACGTGCTGCGGTCGATTGTGGACTTTCGTGTCATGCGGGTCACGGACTAGATTTTGAAACTGTTAAGCTAGTAGCTGCAATATCTGAAGTAAGTGAGCTTAATATAGGCCATTTTCTGATTGGACAGGCCATTTTCAGTGGCCTCGAGAACAGTGTAGCCCGTATGCGTTCCTTAATTGACCAAGCGCGTAGTTGAAGCGCTTGGTGACCTAGTTTCCACAGGCCATAACAGTTTTAACAGGTTATAAATTGGGGATTCACGCATGATAATTGGGTTAGGCCAGGACGTTTGCGATACTCGTCGGGTCGAGCGCGCTCTGGCCCGGTTCGGGACACGATTTACCGAGCGCATTTTTACGGAGGAAGAACAAAAGAGATGCGGTGCTCGAGTAAAATGTGCGGAGTGTTATGCGCGTCGGTTTTCCGCAAAGGAAGCGTTATCTAAAGCGTTGGGTACAGGGTTTAGGCAAGGTGTCTACTGGCGGGATATTGGCGTAATTAACTTAACTGGAGGGAAGCCCGCATTGCGGTTGGGAGGGGGTGCGTTGGCTTGTTTGGAGCGGCTTACTCCAACTGGGATGGAAGCACGGGTTGAGTTGAGTCTTACGGACGATCGCGAATTGGCCCATGCGATTGTGCTTATTTGGGCGACTCCAAAATCGGCACGCGCAACTGCGGTACGATAATAATACCCTCAAGAAACTGTGAGAGTTTTTATTTTGCCATTGTGTTCTCGTGTTGCGCGGGCTAAGTCACGGCTTTATTGAGATATTTGAATACTCATAATCAACCTATATTGCGCGAGATTGAATTGAGCCGGATAAAAAGAATCTTTTCTGGGCGACATGCAAATGGAAATGCTTTTTGGGAAACTTTGCGTACCGTCCTTTACGCCATGGTAATAGCGGTGGTAGTTCGAACTTGTGCCTACGAGCCTTTTAATATTCCTTCTGGCTCCATGATCCCCACGTTGTTGGTGGGAGATTATCTATTCGTCTCAAAATTTTCATATGGCTACAGCCGTTATTCATTTCCGTACGGGTTAGGAATCCTTAGTGGACGGATCTGGCGTACACCGCCAAAGAGAGGCGATGTTGCAGTGTTCAAACTACCGCGTGATAACGAGACCGACTATATTAAGCGTATTGTGGGTCTTCCTGGGGATAAGCTCCAGGTATTGGACGGTGTTCTTTATATAAACGGCGACATGGTGGATCGGGTGCGTCTTGAGGACTATGTTTATCGGGATAGATTTGGGAATCATCATAAGGTTAAACAATATCTTGAGACGATGTCGAACGGCAGAAGCTACCGAGTGTTGGATTCAGACCCTGTAGGAAGTTTGGACAATACGCCCGTTTATGTTGTGCCTAAGGGTCACTATTTTGCGATGGGAGACAACAGAGACAATTCATCCGATAGTCGGGTCTTGCGGCAAGTTGGTTATATTCCAGATGAAAATTTAGTGGGTCGTGCCGAGATTTTGTTTTTCTCAACCAATGGCAGTGCACGCCTTTGGCAAGTATGGAGGTGGCCGTTTTCGATTCGTTATCTGCGTTTTGGAACCCTTCTATGAGCCGTACTAATTTCAACATACAGGCGTTGATTTCTGCAAGTAAGTCACTCGGGATTAAGTTCAAGCGACTTGATATGCTGGCAGATGCTTTGACACATCCGAGCGTCGTGCAGAATTTGGATCCAAGGAACATTTCACGACCTTCGACTTATCAGCGTCTAGAATTTCTTGGCGATAGGGTTCTAGGATTGGTGATAGCAGAACGCCTTATAGATACATTTCCCAATGAAGCGGAGGGAGAGTTGGCCCGACGTTATGCTGCACTAGTGAGTACTGCGGCATTGGCAGATGTTGCGCGGCGAATCGGACTTGCCTCGCATGTAAAATTTAGTGCCGGTGAAGAGGCGCAACACGGTGCTGACAATGACGCTAACTTGGCGGATACGTGTGAAGCCGTTATTGGGGCTGTCTATCTTGATGGCGGTCTGAAAGAGGCAGGAGCATTCATAAAACGCGAATGGGCTGAGTTGATCATCGGACAAGTGGAACCTCCGAAAGACCCTAAAACTGCGCTACAGGAGTGGACTCAAGCCCGTGGGATGGGGTTACCGATATACAAGGTTGTTTCCGAAGGTGGTCCAGCACATTTTCCAACTTTTGAAATAGAGGTCCACGTAGCAGGATATGTGCCAGCATCAGGGAAAGGTAAGTCAAAACGGCTGGCAGAACGTATTGCGGCTGAACAGATGTTATTGTGTGTCGGTGGCAAGGGTCCGGTTACGCAAATCAAAGATGCTTAGGAAAGCGCGCGTATGACCGATTCCCGATGCATGTTTGTGGCCTTAGTTGGCCAGCCAAATGTAGGAAAATCGACCCTATTAAACCGAATTGTTGGCTCAAAAATTTCGATTGTCACTCCGAAGGTTCAGACGACTAGAACTCGTGTTGTCGGAATTCTAGTTCGTAATGAGGTCCAAATTATTTTTGTTGATACGCCAGGCATTTTTGAGCCTAAGCAGCGTTTGCAGAGAGCTATGGTCGATGCGGCGTGGTCAAGTGCTCGTGATGCTGACTGCGTTGTGCTTCTTATCGATGTCAATGCGGCATTGAATGATGATACCTATCCTCTCATAGCTACGTTGAGGAAACGGAAATTTTCTGTGATTGCTGCACTTAATAAAATTGATTTGACGAAGCCGTCCCATTTACTTCGATTGACGGCCGACTTGGATAAAGAAT
>PTKD01000019.1 GCA_002938115.1 Alphaproteobacteria bacterium MarineAlpha9_Bin7
TATACAACTTAAGGGGGCCGGTCGCACACCTTTCTCGAGAATGGGAGATGGCCGCGCGGTTCTTGGTCCGGTGCTCAGAGAGTATGTGGTGAGTGAAGCAATGCATTCTCTTGGCGTACCTACCACGCGGGCTCTTGGGGCAATTTCCACAGGAGATAAAGTTATGCGTGAGCGTCTTTTCCCGGGTGCAATTTTAGCCCGGGTGGCGAGGAGTCACGTGCGGGTCGGCACGTTTCAGTTTTTTGCTGCGCGTCAGGACAAGGACGCCTTACGTTTGTTAGCGGACTACGTGATTGCACGCCATTTCCCAGAAGAGTGTCCACAATCACGGCCGTATCATGGTCTGCTGAAAGCCGTGGTGAAACGGCAGGCAGAGTTATTAGCAAGGTGGCAGTTGGTTGGCTTTATTCACGGCGTCATGAATACAGACAATACATCCGTCTCTGGCGAGACTATCGACTACGGTCCTTGTGCTTTTATGGATTCCTACTATCCCGAGACGGTTTACAGCTCCATTGATGAAACTGCACGATATGCCTACAACAATCAGCCGGGGATCGCTTACTGGAACCTTGGATGCTTCGCACAAACATTGATCCCACTGTTTGGTGAGAACGTTGATGTTTCTATTTCGCAGGCCGAGGAAATCTTAGGTGTTTATCCAGCTCTGTTTGAAAAAACTTATCTCTCAGGTCTGAGATCTAAGATAGGTCTTGTAAAAGAGAGAGATGGTGATCGGGAGCTGATCCAGGATCTACTTGATCGAATGGCAAAAAACGCAGCGGATTACACTCTTACATTTCGAAGACTTAGTGATTTGACAGGATCCGGGTCCGGATCCGATGAGCCTATTCGAAGTTTATTTAAAAATCCTTCTGATTTTGATAATTGGGTTTCACGCTGGAGGCACAGATTAGCGATGGAAAACATCAACGATGTCCAGCGCCAAGCGGCAATGAAATTGGTGAATCCTGCATATATTCCTCGTAACCATCTTCTTGAGGAGGCAATAAATGCGGCCACCATCGGAGAGGATTTTTCGTATTTTGATAAATTGATCACGGTACTTTTATCTCCATACCAAGAGCTACCAGGGTCGGAAAAATTTGCTGCCCCGCCCCGCCCAGAGGAAGTCGTCCTCGCTACATATTGCGGCACTTGAGATGGAAAAGCGTATGGCGTCAGAATTTCTGTTTTCGACAGATTCTGGCCCCCAAAGCTCGTGGAGCCAACAATAGCTTTAGAGATCTACCAATTTAACTATTATGGGTCACATGGCAAAAATAACCTGAAACATATTAATTTCGTTTTGGTGTTTGCGACAGTTTAAAAAGACTGGTGTTGCACCGGATTAAATTGGGATTTCAATTGCGCCTAGGCGAGCCGTGAGTTTCGTGTTTTCTGCATAATCCACCGGAACCGCAATCAGAGCCGGACCCTCCTGTTGGAAAGCTTCCTCTAGGGTGGGGACAAGCTGACCGGGCGCCGTGATCTCACGGCCCCACATACCATATGCCTCTGCGAGTTTGACAAAATCAGGATTTCCGAAAGCTAGATCAGAGTGCTTGCCATTGAACTCATCTTGCTGTTTCCACTTGATAAGGCCGTATTCTCCGTCAACCCATACCATAGCGACGATGTTAAGCTTCCGTCGGACTGCAGTTTCTAGCTCCTGCACGTTCATCATGAATCCGGCATCACCGCTAATTGATAAAATATTTTTATCGGGAAGCGCCATCTTCGCGCCGATCGAGCCCGGCATAGCGAAGCCCATTGTGCAGAATCCATTCGAAATCAAGCAAGTATTCGGCTCTTGGCACTGGTAGTATCTGGAAATCCACATTTTATGAGCGCCGACATCCGATAGAAGTACGTCACTCGGTCCCATGACTTGGCGGACATCCCAAAGGATTTTCTGTGGCTTTATCGGGAATCCGGTGTCGTCTTTTTCGGCAGCAAAATCCTCTTTAAGTGTTGTCCGGAGATTGCTGCGAGTTTTGATGTCAAAGGGGGGCCGGGATCCTTGATTCCGTTCTTCGATCAATTCATTGAGTTGCCACAATCCGTCGGCTAGATCTCCTACGACCTCGACAGCTGGCGTATAATCTCTGTCCACCTCTGCTGGCCAAAAATCCATGTGAATGATTTTTTTGTCTTCCTTGTTGGCACGATTCCAGGCTTTGGGTGCGTATTCCACAAGATCATAACCGCAGGAAATCACAAGGTCGGCAGTATCGAAGGCTAGGTTGTTGTAGTCGCCCATACCAAGGCCCATGGTGTAGAGACAGTGCTCGTCGTCCATCGAAAGCGCACCCTTGCCCATAAAGGTGTTCACAACTCCGACCCCTAAATTGTGAGCGAGACGGGTCAATTGTGTCGCTGCTCGTTTCCGGATAGCACCGTTTCCAGCCAGGATAATGGGATTTTTAGCGTTCGCGATTAGGTTGGCGGCCATTGAGACGGCTTTGTGGTCGGCACCGGGTCGGCGAGCTTTGGTTGGTGGCATAGGTGTATCTTCGATTTCCTCTTTCGCCACATCCTCGGGTAATTCGATGACGCTAAGGCCGGGTTTTTCGGTTTCAGCTATTTTGAAAGCTTTACGCACGATTTCAGTAATATTTTCGGACGCTAGTACGGCCTGGGCCCACTTACTAATCGG
Organism: Alphaproteobacteria bacterium MarineAlpha9_Bin7; assembly: GCA_002938115.1. Lineage (GTDB taxonomy): Bacteria > Pseudomonadota > Alphaproteobacteria > UBA7887 > UBA7887. The sequence goes on from PTKD01000019.1 coordinate 2,660, forward strand.
TTTGCACATCCCGATGGCATCCATGATCTGGTGGCTTTCTTTGTGTTGCCGCTTGGTCGAGCCCTGTCCAATGATTGCGACCACGGGTGCCCGATCCATGTTTGCGTCTGCGATTCCAGTAAGAAGGTTGGTCACTCCTGGACCCAGGGTCCCAAGACAAACGCCTGCCTTTCCTGTCAGTCTGCCATGGGCGTCAGCAGCGAAGGCGGCGCCCTGTTCGTGACGACAAAGCACAAAATCAATGTTGGAATCCATTAGAGAGATCATAAAGTCGGCGTTTTCCTCTCCTGGAACGCCAAAAATCCGCTCGACGCCCTCAGCCTCGAGGCAGCGTACAAAAAGGTCTGAAGCTTTCATGTAAAGATCTCCCGATAACTCCAACGTTTGATGTGAAAATACCGCCCATCCTCTTAGCCATCCACAAATACTTGATGCTTAAATACGGCAAGTGCCTCCAAGGACGCACGTCTCGCGCAAATTTGGCATACGGTCGCTGGCTTCTCGTCGCTGCGCGCTATAAATTTGTCATCAGGTCCCTGTATCCGCGGTTAATTTAGTCTTCAGTCGGTTCAAATTAAATGCCTGTTGTTCCTTCAATGTGAGCTTAGTTCCCAGGAAACAAGCTTCCTCGCCCCTCTAAACATTATATGGGAAAACCCTTGGATGTGACTCTAAGTAGCCCCAATTATGACAAATATATGACATATATAGCGTCAAACTTTTGCCGCAAACCTAGCTAATGTTTACACTACCTAAACCGTAAGTAAGTACAAGGCCCAGTGCACGTTATGGCACGTTAACTTTATAGTGTAGGACACGTTTTTGAAGAAGATTCTCTCCGGGATATTGGTCTTTTTGTTTCTGGCCGTTGTTGCTGCTTTAGTCGCTCCCGGTCTAATAGACTGGAACCGATATAAGGACAAAATAATTGCTCATGCGAGCCAGGAGTTAGGTCGGCAACTTTCGGTCGATGGCGATATCTCTCTCGCCATTCTCCCGGTTCCAGCCTTTTCCGTTACGGGAATTCGGATCGCGGGTCTTGATGGTTCAGGTGCGCCAGAGATGCTCCTGTTGAAATCTTTGGATGTTCAGGTCGCGCTTTTCCCCCTTTTGGTGGGATCTGTCGAAGTAGCCCGGATTGTTCTAGTGGAACCAGATATAACGCTGGAACGGTTGACGGATGGTCGCAGAAATTGGGTTTTTCCCAACATAAATTTTGGAACCGACGAAGGTAAAACAACTTCGAGTTTACCTCTGATTTCTATAGAAGAGCTCCGCATACAAAACGGTATTTTGACATACTCCGATTCTGTCAAAGGACTGACGGAACGTTTTGAGAAGATAAACGTGACACTCTCCGTGCCGAGTTTGGCTGGGCCGTTTGAAATTTCCGGGCGTGTCCAGTTTAAAAACATCGATTTGGAGATTGAAACCGGGATCGTCGAGCTGGTCACTGACAGAAGAATAGCGGTAAAAGGTACTGCGCTAAGCGACGGTTTATCCGTACGTTTTGCGGCAACATCTGATATAGACCGTGTCCCCTTTATTGATGGCCGGTTAAATATCGAGGGGGAAGATCTTGAGAGCGTACTGATATTTACGGAATGGTTTGCCGGAAAACCCTTTCCCGACTCCGTGGTGACTGCGCAGAAGGTCCGGCTTAGCAGCGATTTCGCTTATCACGATGAAACGCTGGAAGTTGATTCTTTGTCGATTCGGTTGGGAGATATTTCTGGAACTGGTTCCGGGAAGGTGTCGTTGTCGGCGCCGGTAAATTTTGACATGGCGTTTCAGTTTGCGCGTCTCAATTTGGATAACTTGCCTTATGATTTGTTAAGCGCAAATCTCTACTCCGTGCGAGATCGCGAGACTGCCGATAAATCTTCTAGCGAACAATTTAATATTTCTGGATTCAGTATTCCAGAGAGCCTGATGGGTAATCTAGATATAACTGCGGATGCTGTCTTGTATCGCTCTCAAGCAGTTCGAGACGTGAAGATCAGCCTTGGTGTGGCCAATCAAGTCGTCAATATGAAGGAAATTTCTGCGTTATTTCCTGGCGGTTCGGATGTGACTTTTTTTGGATCTCTTGGGTCTTCGGACGGAGTGCCGCATTTTGTTGGACAAGTTAGCGCCGGATCGGACAATCTTCGGGCGCTGCTGGAATGGATGGAGTTTGACACCGATGGAATCCCAGCAGATCGATTGCGACGGATAAATCTGTCGGCACTGATTGATGGAACACTGACTTCTGGAACGGTCACAGAGATCGATTTGCTTTTTGATGCAAGTCACCTTACCGGTGGCATTGCGTATGCGATAAGTGGTTCGCGGCCCGGTTTTGGAATTGGGATCCAGGTGGACCAATTAAATTTGGATGCCTACTTTCCACAGTTCGTAGTGGAATCACAACTGTCAGGCGACAAATCGTCCGCTCCAAGTGAATCCAGGGATACGAGGCGATTCAGTAAGGAAGCGATGTTCCAATTTTTGGGTGGCTTTGACGCGGACTTCGATATTCGGCTCAATAATTTGACTGTTCATAAGACCCCAGTGCGCGACTTGGTGCTTGATGGTCTTTTACAACAGAACACGCTTAACGTGCGTCAAGTTAATATTGGTGATCTTTCAGGCTCGACTGTGAACCTCTCAGGACTAGTGACCGGACTGGGCGCTATCCCTGTGGTGGAGGGTACAATTAACTTTAGAACTGAAAAGTTAGCAACATTGGCTCGCGTGATCCCGTTGTTGCATGACCTACCGCCGGCTTTGCTTGGACCTCTCAGCATCGACGCCATGATGCACGGATCGATGGAGCATCTGGAGTTGGAAGGAACGATTGCTGCCCTGAACAGCGAGCTCCAACTCAAGGGAGTTTTTACAGACCCGTTAAAAATCATGGGATTCAACGTTGCTGCACAAATCCAGAGTCCAAGTTTGGAAGATTTGGTAAAAGCTTTCACTAATGGCAACTTTGTTGGTGGCCCTAATGACCTTCTGCTCAATAGTCCCATCTCCATTTCGTTTGATGCTGATGGTGATATTTCAGAGTTTCAACTAGAGACTACGGCGAGATTTGCTGATGGGGAGATTGAGGTCGCTGGATCTATCTCTAAATTGTTTGAGGTGCCGGAAGTAAAGCTTCGCGGTACTCTCAGTTATCCGAGTCTGCATTCATTGATAGGAATCCTAGGCCGTAAAATTAATCAGCCAGTGCCACTGCTTTCGCATCCGATTGATCTGGAATTTTTAGTTGATGGGACGCTCGCGGAGCCTGACTTGGAAGGCCTTTTGACTTTGGGAGAATTAACGCTTGATTTCTACGGCCGAACCAAGGGTTTCCCGGTGCCTGAATTCTTTGAGTCGGAAATCGATATAAAACACCCGGATTTTACCGCTTTGCTCGCGAGTTTGGGGAAGTATGAAGCCGTTTTAAATGGGAAAAATCCGCTAAAAGTGGAGGTCAAGGTGATCGGAACCGAGGGATTGCTGATGGCACCCCACCTAAATCTCACCGTGGCAGACGCAAGCGTGATAGGCAGCGCAGAGATCGACCGAAGTGGCGTAAGACCGAAACTTACGGCGGATTTGGTCGCTGACCACGTCACCTTGGAGCATTTCCTCGCACCGGTGGGCGTCTACGCTTCTGAAAGGAAATCCTCCAGTGATTTGTCCAGTCCGATCGCGGCGGCTATGAAGTCTGATGATAAGACTACGCGCTGGTCACCTGATGCCATTGATTTTACGAGTTTGGGCGTGCTGGATGCAAATATACAACTGAGTTCTGAGTCCGTAGACATCTCGAGCATTGAATTTGGTGATGTGCGACTCGTGTTAAGCCTGGACGATAGTTATTTAACTATTGAACAATTCGTGGGTCGTGTCTTTGACGGTGACCTGGAACTTTTCGGGACGATTAATGGCCGTGAAACCCCAATAGTTGAGTTGAACATCAAACTGTCGGGCGGTGATATAAGGCAGGTTCTTTCAAAATTTGCTGAAGTTGATGGCCTCACCGGAAAGACAGATATTAGTTTTGAAGTTAGCGCTCGCGGCCGCAGTCAACAAGAGTTGGTGGCATCACTGAACGGAGTGGGCAGCGTTGAAAATGTGGGGGATGGAACGATCGAAGGGATTAATCTGCGAGCGCTGTCTGATCAGATTGATAACCTGGACAGTGTTGGTGATTTCATAGATTTAGCAAGGGTCAGCTTTGAGGGCGGATATTCTCCGTACACAGAATTAGGTGGTAATTTTCTAGTAACGAACGGGGAGTGGCAGACAGATAATTTACGGTTAGTAGCAGACGGTGGTGTTGGTGACGTCTCAGGCGTGGTCGATTTGGTGGGCTGGACGCAAGACCTAGTTTTTACATTTCGTTTGACAGATCACCCGGATCTTCCGCCAATTACGCTTAAATTGAGCGGCCCACTGGATGAGCCAACCCAGAGTATGCAAACGAGCGAAATTGAGGAGTTTCTGCTCACGCGGGGTTTGCGCGCTGCAATTCAGGAAACCGTGGCAGGAAAAGTGGGAGATTTGGGCGCTGCGGCCGAGGTCATCGAGGATTTTATTCGCGAAGGAGATTCGCCAGCGTCCTCGGACGAGATTCGTGGTGTGGCCGATGCCTTGATTGATCAACTGATCGGGACCAACGGTGTAGAAGCTGATGAGACCAGCCCTATAGCCGAGGGCGAACCTGTTCCGGTGCCGGCTCCCGCCGGCAAAGAGCCGGAAGATCCGTTTATAGACCTTTTGCAAAGATTATTGCGTGAGTGATTTGCCTTGTTTTTTCAGTGATCATCAATGCCGCCTAAAATGCTACGATTTATTCAGCACTTGCGTGTGGGGTTATGGATTTGCTCGTTTAATTCTCTTATCGCCATGTCACACTAGGTGATAAAATCCTTTTTTGTTGGACCAGTCATCAATTATTTGTGTTTTGCGCTTGCGTGCTGCAGAGGAAGCTATGTTAATCTGGCCGCGGGATTTAGGAGATGCCATGAAATACCTACGATACCTAGCTATAGCATGTGCCGTTGCGGCGAGTGGGACAGGCTCGGCGCTGGCAAATTGCGGTGCGGCGCCAGAACCGCCTAAGCTTCCGAATGGAGCAAGTGCGCCACCCGAAGAAATGAGAAAGGCTTTAGATGCTGCCGGAACTTTCTCTATCGCGGTCAAAAATTATGCCGACTGTCTTATCGGTGCTGCTCAAGCAGCTGAAGATGAGCGCGACAGGTTAGTAGAGGCCGCTCAGGCTGTGATGGACGAGCGAAACGCGTTGGTGGAGCGCTGGAATACTGAGGCTGAATCGTTCATGGCCCGCCTGGCTGACTAAGTGGAGCATGAGTCCGCTATCCGCAAGATCTTAAAGTGACAATCAAAAATTGGGTTGGTTCCAAAAATCGGGAAACGCATTAAGGCGCACTGAAGAAATCATTTCCTTTATCATCTACCACAATAAAAGCAGGGAAATTCTCGACATCTATTTTCCACACTGCTTCCATCCCCAAATCCTCAAACGCAATACACTCGACCTTCTTAATGCAGTCCTGCGCAAGCCGAGCCCCGGGGCCGCCGATTGAACCTAAGTAAAATCCTCCGTGTTTCTTGCAGGAGTCAGTTACCACCTTTGAGCGGTTTCCTTTTGCCAGCATTACCATCGATCCCCCTACCTCCTGGAACTGGTTGACGAATGGATCCATTCTTGCTGCCGTAGTAGGGCCAAAAGATCCGGTTACGTAACCCTTTGGGGTTTTGGCGGGACCAGCGTAGTAAATACAATATTGTTTAAAGTATTCTGGGAGGTCTTCCCCTGCTTCAAGCCGATCTCTCAGTCGCGCGTGAGCGGCATCTCGAGCCACTATCATGGGCCCAGAAACTGATACTCTGGTCTTGATCGGATATTGGGTCAGGACCTGCCGAAGCTTATCCATTGGGTCGGCAAGATTAATTTTAACTACCTCTCCGCTAAGTTCTTCGGTCGTGACGTCGGGCAAATACTTAGCGGGATTGGTTTCAAGTTGTTCAAGGAAGACGCCATCGGATGTAATCTTGCCGACAGCCTGTCGGTCCGCTGAACATGATACACCGATACCTATGGGCAAGCTGGCCCCGTGGCGGGGGAGACGGATCACTCGTACGTCATGGCAAAAATATTTGCCGCCAAATTGGGCGCCGATGCCGAATTGCTGTGTGAGTAGGTGTACCTCCTGTTCAAAAGAAATATCTCGGTATGCATTGCCGCGGTTACTACCAGTCGTTGGTAAGGTATCCAGATATCTGCAGCTTGCCAACTTAACTGTTTTAAGATTTAGCTCTGCCGATGTACCGCCAATTGCAATTGCCAGATGGTACGGTGGGCAGGCGGCGGTGCCAAGGGCGCGCAATTTTTCCTCTAAAAATTTTAACAAACGTTTTGGATGTAAACTCGCTGGGCTTTCTTGAAACAGAAAGGTTTTATTGGCGGAGCCGCCGCCTTTAGCAATAAATAAGAATTTGTATTCGTTCCCGGGAGTTTCTTGAATTTCAATTTGCGCTGGCAAGTTAGTCTGGGTGTTCAATTCTTTGTACATCTCTATCGGCGAAGATTGACTGTAGCGAAGGTTGAGTTTCGTAAAAGCTTGATGAATGCCGTGAGAGATCTCTTCCTCGTCGTTATAGCCGGTCCAAATTTGCTGACCTTTCTTGGCCACAACGATGGCAGTACCAGTATCTTGGCACATCGGCAAAACGCCAGCTGCGGCAACGTTTGCGTTTTTAATCAATTCAAGAGCAACAAAACGGTCGTTGTCTGAAGCTTCGGGATCGGTGAGAATTTTGGAAAGTTGTGCGAGATGGCCCGGTCGCAATAGGTGTGAGATATCTTTAAATGCTTCATAGGCGAGCTGAGTCAGCGCTTGGGACTCTACTTTTAATATTATTTTTTTCTCGAACGTGGATGTCTTAATGAATTCATTGGTTAATTTCCGATAGGGTAATTCTTCCGGCCCTAACGGGAACATCTCCTGAAAAATGAACTTGCTCATCGTCCATGATCCTTCACCTGTGATTTGACATCTTCGAGCCGTTGAGTTCCTCTGAATTGGGTTGTAGCTCCTTGGAGCAATAACGGATCCTGAGTGGTGCTCCCGCACAGGAAACCTTAACTAGGATCGCGTAGGATCGATCCAGTTCAGTTCTTGCGGAAGGCGTCAAGTGCTACAACCTTACGTCCGGAGCTGTTTTCATCTTGTTCAGTCATTTGGGGATCCAAGTCAATTCGATCGGAGGTTGCACTACCCACCACTTCCTGAAATCTGTCGATGGATGCATTCCTCCCGAATTGAAGTCCAAAGTTTGCACACTGATCGGCGAATCCTGAAATTGCCGATAGTGGTATCACCAATTCCTGTGGCACCTTATTAAAATTCAGAGTAACACGGAACTGGTCATCATCAACTTTGAGGTCCCAAAATTGATTTTGTAGAACGATGGTCATTTCGTCCGGAAATTGTGCGCAAAGATTCTCAGAAATTTGCACGCCGTCAGCTTGGGTTCTGAAAGAAATGTACAAGTGATGACCGGCGGGGACCCCTTCCGATGAAACTACTTTAAGCGCTTCACGCACAACCGTGCGCAAAGCATCTTCTACCAATTTCTCGTAATTTAGATAGTCATTGCTCATGTTACCGCCGGCCAAAGGGCAATTAGTGGGGGGCTTCTGTTGCCCGGCGCCCCCCGGACCGCGCTTACCTAGGAGTTCTAAGCAGCAAGTGCCAATTCATTATCGTTGGCAGTTGTGTTTTGACCCGATAACGGTGGTATCATGCCGGGCAAAAATCGCAGCTTTACCACGCATGTCGAACCTAGTTCGCCCCCATAAGGTACCGCGCGCAGCGCGAAACTGTTAAGTGGTGGAGGCGCCGGGTACTGCCCCCGGGTCCATGACGCTTATTCCATACGACGTTTATTGCCATAGTCGGATAACCGACATTTTCAATATACGCTCAGCGGATTAAGATTGGAAGACTGGTGATACAAATTGAGCATATGTTTGTTGCTTGGAGCGAACAAGGCGGGCAGACTAATTTTGTGACCATGAATAAATCGCAGTTGCCTAAATCCGTTGCAGCGTCTGAACAAGAGACAGAGCTCTTGGCGTTGCGCTCCCTTAGTTTCGAAACCCATCGAGCTACCGTGCTAGAGCTGGAGAAGCTACTCTATAAAGCATTCCCAGTCCTCGACCGTGGTTTCATCCGGGTGGTGGATTACATGGGCGACGATAATGCGGTAGTTCAAGCGGCTAGGGTCTCTTACGGCGCCGGGACAAAAAAACTCAGAGAAGATCGAGGTTTGATTCGGTATCTCATTCGGCATCGCCACACGACACCTTTCGAGATGTGTGAAATAAAATTCCACGTAAAATTGCCGATTTTTGTGGCCCGCCAATGGGTTCGGCATCGAACCGCAAATATTAATGAATATTCGGCAAGATACTCACTTTTGGACAATGAGTTTTATGTGCCAGCGCCAGAAAACTTAGCGGCACAATCCAGCGTAAACCGCCAAGGACGTGGGGCAGTTCTGGAGGGGGAAGAGGCTGCAAGGGTAATCAATATGTTGCGTGAAGACGCCATTCAAGCACACGCACATTATGTTGAAATGATGAACGAGGACAATGACGGGATGATCCACGAGGATCGTCGAGGTCTGGCTCGAGAACTGGCTCGTATGAACCTCACTCTAAATTTTTATACCCAGTGGTATTGGAAAGTAAATCTCCACAATCTGATGCATTTTCTTTCATTACGTGCCGATAAGCACGCGCAATTCGAAATTCGCGCCTATGCCGATGTAATGCTGGATATTTTCAAGCAATGGGTCCCGTTTACATACGAAGCATTTTGTGACTATAGACTGGGAGCGGTGGAGATGTCGGCCCAGGCTTTGAAAGTGGTACAAGGCTTGATTGCAGGTAAGGCGGTAGACCAGTCCGAGAGTGGCCTATCGAAACGCGAATGGCGAGAATTAATGGGGGCAATAGGTCGCGATATTTAGTTAAAATCGTGTTCTTTCATTGTTTTTGCTTTTGACTGGGCACGATTTTCAGCAGAGGCAACTCCCAGCAAAAGGTTATAGCGTCAGGATCTTCGGGGGCAGCAGATCGCCAGCCACCTTTGAGATTTGATCGGAAATACGCCCAGCTATAGCTCCAAATGTTTGAGAATGTGCGCTATCTGGATTGGACATAACTATTGGTTTTCCTTGGTCCGAGGTTTCTCGGATTTCTATGTCCAACGGTAGTTCTCCGAGAAATTCCACATTCAACTTTGTGGCCCAGTCTCTCGCGCCGCCATGGCTAAAAATCTCGCTACGGTCTCCGCATTTCGGGCATAGAAAGTAGCTCATGTTTTCAATGATACCTAGCACCGGAACATCTACACGCTGAAACATTGCTACTCCTTTTCGCGCGTCCAGCAGGGCAATATCTTGAGGCGTTGACACGATGACCGCGCCAGCCAGCGGCACTCTTTGGGCCATCGTCAATTGTGCGTCACCAGTGCCAGGAGGCATGTCGACTATCAAGATGTCGAGTTTGCCCCATAGCACGTCACGCAGCATCTGTTCGAGCGCTCCCTGGACCATGGGGCCACGCCAAATCATCGGGGTATCTTCCTCGACCAAGAACCCCATAGACATGCATTTAACGCCGTACTTCTCCATGGGGTGCAATTTTTTGCCTTCACCAGTCTGTGGTTGGCCAGATATGCCGAGCATGCGGGGCATTGACGGGCCGTAAATGTCGGCGTCCATTATGCCGACACGCTGGCCTTTGGCGGCAAACGCAAGTGCTAGATTCACGGCGATCGTTGATTTTCCAACGCCTCCTTTCCCGCTTGCTACTGCCACTATGGCTCCCACATCGGGAAGGTCAGGAAAGGGTTGCGGATTGTTTTTCGGTGGCGCAGCAGCAGGACGTGTTTTAGAATCTTTGGGAGCCTGGTGCTCAGCGGTCAAGACTGCCGTTGCGGACAGCACGCCGGGCAAAGCGCGCACAACTTCCTCGCATGTTTTTCGCATGGGCTCCATTTCTTCAGCCCTAGAAGGTGTGATCTCGATACTGAAACCGACATTGCCATTTCTTATGACAATGCCGGAAATCATCTTTAAATCGACCAAATTTTCCTCGCTGCCCGGCGGTTTTACGCGGGTCAGGGCCTTGGTGATTTGTTCTTCGCTAATGGGTGGCATTCTTGAAATTTACCTCTTCGGGCCAATATGCTGCCTAGGCTCGCGCTTTGGTTTACTAAACCTGCTGGCGTGAGACCATTTTTTTGTTCGCCACTCGGCGGCAACAGGCTACCATGGCCGCATGAGGCGATTGATCAAAGGAACATAACGAATGCCGTGGACCAATCAAGTCAGTGGGGGACCATGGGGTCCAAGTGGCGGCAACGGCGGTAGCGGCGCCGGTGGTGGTGATGGGTCTGGTTCGTGGGGACGTCGGCCGCCCGGAGGCGGCTCTCAAGGGCCAGATATCGAGGACCTTTTCCGTCGTGGACAGGACCGGATTCGTGGTCTGTTGCCGGGAAAACTGGGTGGCAGGGGCTTCGGGCTTGTGTTGCTAGTACTGGCGGCGCTGTGGCTGGGTTCCGGCTTTTACACCATTGCGCCAGAAGAGCAGGGCGTGGTGCTGCGCTTTGGAGAATATTCTACGACAACCCAGCCGGGTCTTAACTATCATTTTCCCTATCCCATCGAAACTTTGCTCAAGGTGGCGGTGTTGACCGTGCGTCGAGTGGAGATCGGTTACCGCAGTGCGGCCGACGTTGCTAGAACCGGCGACCGCAACATTGATGATGAAAGTTTAATGCTGACCGGTGACGAGAACATCATCGATGTCAATTTTGTCGTCCAGTGGGCGGTGAAAGATGCGGCCGCTTTTTCATTCAATATTCGCAATCCCTCTCAAACGGTCAAGTTTGCTGCTGAGAGCGCCATGCGTGAAGTAATCGGCAAGTCCGATATAGCGTCGGCGTTGGCCGAGGGAAGAGAACGGGTGGCAAATTCAACTGAGGTTTTGTTGCAGGGTATCCTCGATGAATACCGTACTGGAATCTTGGTGACGGAATTGCTTTTACAACGTGCTGATCCGCCGCAGGCGGTGATTGAATCTTACCGCGATGTTCAGAGGGCCAAAGCAGATCAAGAGCGCCTTATCAACGAGGCTGACGCTTTTAAAAATCGGGTAGTGCCAGAAGCCAATGGTCAGGCGGCACAACTTCGCGCAGAGGCTGAGGCCTACAAAGAACAGGTGGTGGCGCGTGCTGATGGCGCAGCGCAGCGCTTCGTGGCTGTTTACGACGAATATCGTCAGGCCAAAGAAGTTACGAAGCAACGTATTTACCTCGAGACGATGGAAAGTGTCTTTCGAGATATGAACAAGGTGATAATCGATAACGGCCCAGGTGGTGCAGGTGTGGTGCCATATCTTCCCCTGCCGGAAATACAAAAACGTGCCGCCTCAAGGGCGCGTGAGGCTGGAGGAGACCAGTAATGATCAGGCGTTTTTCGGTATTTTTCATTGCCCTAGTCGTAGCTGGGGTATTCGCGACGTTGAGTGCGGCCTATATTGTCGACCAGCGTGAGCAAGTTTTGGTGCTTCAGTTTGGTGACCCGAAACGGGTGCTGAAGGAGCCTGGCCTCTATTTCAAGGTGCCATTCATTCAGCGGATTGTTCGTTTTGACAAACGCTTGCTTGATTTTGACAATCCGCCAGAGGAAGTGATTGCGTCAGACCAAAAGCGTCTGGTTGTCGATGCATTTGCCCGGTACCATATCACCGACCCCCTTAAATTCTATCAAACTGTGGGAACTGAACTGGCGCTGAGGCCACGCCTTGGGTCGGTTATCAGTTCGACTCTTCGGCAGGTGCTGGGCACGGCTCCACTTCAACAGGTAGTGTCCGAAAAGCGCGGTGATTTGATGATGAAGATTCGAGATTTAGTGCGCGTAGAGGCAAGTGCTTTTGGTATCCGCGTTGAGGATGTGAGAATTAAACGTGCCGACCTACCTGAAGAGAATTCAGCGGCGATCTATCGCCGTATGCAAACAGAACGTCAGCAGGAGGCCGCCGAACTACGCGCAAAGGGCGCCGAGCAGGCGCAGAAAATTCGTGCAGAAGCGAATCGCCAGAAAGTAGTGATCGTTGCCCAAGCAGAGCGCGATTCTGAAATTCTTCGCGGTCAAGGCGAGGGTGAGATGAATAAGATATTTGCGGAAGCATTTGGCCGAGACCCTGAATTTTTCTCGTTTTGGCGTTCGATGCAAGCGTATGAGATAGCACTTGGAGGAGACGACACCACGATGGTGCTTTCCCCTGATAGCGATTTTTTCCGTTACTTTGGGGCGCGTGATATTCGTCAGGCTGATGAATGATCGCGAGTTTCAACGCCGGATAGTGGGCCGGAAGATCTATTGATAGCTGACCTAGTAACCGTATTTGCCTTAGTGCTGGTATTTGAGGGCGTAATCTACGCATTGTTTCCATCGCAGATGAAACGCTTCATGGAACGCATGATGGGAATGCCTCCATCGTTAATACGTAACTCTGGTCTCGTAGCGGCAGTCACTGGTGTTCTTTTGGTTTGGTTAATTCGCGGATAGTGCCTGGTCCATACCATTAAATGGACATATTTTATGTTAAATCTTTGACTGACGTCGTGTTTGGTTCGCGATCCGGGGTTGCGCGCGAACCGGGTTAAATAGCGTAGGAGGATTGCCGAGTGCGAAAAGAAAAAGCAACGACTAGTGATGATCTGGGTTCTCGCATCAAGTTGCTAACTTCACTGAACAAACGGGTGTTTCTGGCTCATATGCGCTGGCCTGTATTGGCGGTCGCATTCTATTTGTCATTGTTTCTTAACCCTGGTGCAGCAGCAGACTCCGCTCCGCCAGATTTTTCGGATCTCTCCGAACGCCTGTTGCCGGCGGTGGTAAATATTGCGACAACCCAGGAGGTGAAGGTGCCGCATGGACAGCCGGCGCCAAAATTCCCACCTGGTTCTCCATTCGAAGAGTTTTTCAAAGATTTTTTTGAGAAACGCGGCGAGAAGCCACGTCAGCGTGAACCAGGTCCACGTCCTACGTCGCTTGGCTCTGGGTTCGTGATCAGCTCGGACGGATTTATCGTC
>PTKD01000190.1 GCA_002938115.1 Alphaproteobacteria bacterium MarineAlpha9_Bin7
CTCCTTTTAAATTGGCATGCATGAACTCCGCCTCTCGCAGGTCACACGCCTCGCACTGGTTTAAAACAGCAAGCTTTATCGAGTCAGATTCATCAAATCCCATTGCGCCATTGGCAATTGATGCTATACAAAAACCTATAGAGAACGTAATGCCTAGACGCATAGGAACTGCCTTTTGAGTCCTTCGGGCCATTTCATCACGCTCACTGGCTGCATGCCTGAGCTAGAGCCGAGCGCAAGGGGGTCCGGGCTAACTAGTTCCAATCCTTGCCACCTCTTGTCTCTGGATTGTATTTCAAGTAACTACGATTTTGAGACGCACCGAACAAGCTTTCTAAGGCCGATATTTAAAAAAGTGCTGAAAATATCTTACGACTTATACATAAAAAAAGTGAAATTCAACTCTAGTCGAAATGTAATATCTCACGCTATGTTGATGTTGCGGGAGTGCCGGCACAGACGCGGTCGGCAATTGTACCCTCAGAAGCCATTCTGGGTTCAATGGCGAACGTGCTTTGACTATCGGATGGAGTTCATGAATGAGTTCTAAGTTCTACGAATGGGTCGATTCAAGAACTGGTTTCGTGACATTTATGCGTCACAAGATGGGTCAGGCAGTTCCGAGTGATGCCTTTTTTTTCTGTTTTGGCGGTATCTCGCTTGTCATCATTCTTATGCAGCTCCTAACAGGTATTTTTTTGATATTCTTTTACATGCCCAACCCTGAATTTGCGCTGCAAAGCATTGAACGAATGAGCAATGAGATAACAGGTGGGTCGCTGTTCAGAAATATGCACCGTTGGGGCTCGACGCTGTTAGTTGCGACAGTATTTACCCACATGATTACAGTGTTTTATCGAAAGGCGTATCGAAATCCGAGAGAGTTCAACTGGACCTCGGGTGTTTTGCAATTGCTGATGGTCTTCCTGTTCGTGATTACCGGGATTCTCTTGCCGTGGGACTGGAGAGCTTATTGGTCTTATTCCATATGGGTCGATTATGTGGAGACCTGGCCCGTGATAGGTGGCTTCGTACAGACATTCCTTCTTGATACATTCACTATTTACCGGACCTTTATCATCCACATTCTCGTGTTGCCGTTAATTATTGCGGTGCTCTTGGTGTTCCATTTCAAGATGATCGGTAAACATGGGATCTCCGAGCCGTTATAGGCTCCTGAGACATATATAGTTATGAGCAAAAGCCAGCACCGAAAGATGTATATCGATGAGAAGTACGCTCCGCCGTACCCTCAAGAGTTCGATCGTTTTTGGCCCAAACATTCTTTTAAGGCTGGTATTGCGGTGGTCATCACTTTGGTATTATTGGTTGGCCTCTCTGTCGTTTTTCAGGTTCCTACTAATCACGACATGCCGCCGCTTCCGAACCACGGCATGAATATTCCCGCACCAGAATGGTACCTGTTATTCCTTTTTGAACCTTTTTGGCAGTTCACTGGTGACAGTGCGATTTGGCGTCAATTAGGTACTTTTTGGATCCCACTTGCGGTAATCCTGTTCTTACTTGCTATTCCATTCGTTTTGGGCCGTAAGGCGTGGGATAGTCAATCTCGCATGGCCAAGGGGTCAAAAATTTTTCTCGCGTTTGGTGCGTTTGCCGTGTGGTTAGTAATGACCACGGTCGTAGTTGGCGGGGGACATGGTGCGAAAACGACCAGTTGTATTTCCTGTCATACGCCAATGGTCGGAAAACAACTTGCTCTTCCACCGGCAGATATGGCGAAATATTACCGAGAAGTGCGGGAGATCGAAAAAATGCTGGGACGCCACCGCTTGGGTGAAGAGGGGGGTGACACGGGAATTTCTTCGGAGTCCTTTAAGGACGCTAACTGGCAACTGCGGCATTTTCGGGAACCAACGGAAAATTGGTAGGGTCACGATGGGTGCGATAGGGGTGGGGAACATTGGTAAAACAAGGCGGCACCATGTGGTCTGGAAATAAAAGTATTGCAACACTTGCCATTGCTGTTCTGTCTGCATTTGCGTTTAGCAATGCATTGAAAGCCGACATCCCTGATGAAACCTTTGAGGCTCTGGGACTGGACAGAGACGGTGACCCGGCCGAACTGTATGATGCGTTAGAGTGGCGCTATCATGATTCGGAAGAGGGCGCGGGCGAGGGTAGCCAGGCCGATTTCTGGGACCCCATCCCATTCAGTAAGTACACCAATCCGACATCTTTTTATGAGCCCCCCGACAAGGGAAAGGGCTCGGGGCGTCAAGGATGCGTAGAGTGTCATGAAAAGGATACGCCAGGGCATACGATGGCCTGGAAACAAAGCGTGCATGCCAATTTGAATGAGATTCGAAACCTCGAGCCAGGCGATCTCCGTTTTTATAAGAAGGAGAAACTTAAAAAGGTTGAAACGAATCTCGTTGCACTTGGTCTCCTCGACGAGGAGCAAATTCTTTCAGAAGTGAGTTGTATGGATTGCCACGTAGAAATTTTGCGAGCCGGCAATGCGGACCACAAACGCGACCTACGTATGCCTGATGCCGCTGTTTGTGGCACTTGCCATTTACAGGAGTTTGCTGAGCGGGAATCGGAACGAGATACGCTCAATTGGCCACAGCAACAATGGCCGGCAGGGAGACCATCTCATGCATTGGACTATCATGGGGTCGTTGAGCTGGCCATGTGGGCTGCACTTACCGAAAGAGAAATCGCTGAAGGCTGTGTGTCGTGCCATTCCGTTCAGAACAAGTGTGATGGTTGTCACACTCGCCATACTTTCTCCGCTGCCGAGGCGCGTAAACCTGAGGCTTGCGCAACCTGCCATAACGGCATTGCACACAATGAGTTCGAGAATTTTATGCTCTCTAAACACGGTAGTATTTACCAGATTAGTGGCCATGAATGGGAATGGGAGGCTAGACTTGAGGACGCTTATGTAAAAGGAGGGCAAACTGCTCCAACCTGCGCCAGTTTCCATTTCGAGTTCAAGGGCAAATTTGGTCACAATGTCGTGCGTAAAGTTCGATGGGGGTTTACACCCGCACCCAATATTTCTGAAAATTTGTCGGACGAATGGTTTGAGCAGCGAAAGGAAGCGTGGATTGCTACGTGTTCCGGTTGCCACTCGGAGAGCTTTGC
>PTKD01000191.1 GCA_002938115.1 Alphaproteobacteria bacterium MarineAlpha9_Bin7
TGCGTGAAGAACTTGCCGGCGATTTAAAGTTGGCGATGAAATCTAAAGACACATGTTGCGTATCGACGTTGCGGCTAATTTTAGCCGCACTTAAGGACCGTGATATTGCGGCACGCGGTCAAGGAGGCAATGATCATAGCGGCCGCGGGACCGACGACGGAAGCATTCAAGAAATGCTCGTTAAAATGGTCAAACAACGTCGAGAATCTATTAGCGCCTACGAATCGGGTGGCCGGAGTGATCTGGCTGAACGAGAAGCAGCTGAAATTGTCATTATTGAAAATTATTTGCCGCATCAACTTGATGAAAATGAAATTGCCAGAGCGGTCCAAAGCATGATCGAGAAACTTGGGTCAAACTGCATTAAGGATATGGGACGGACAATGGCTGCGCTTAAGACAGCCTATTCCGGCCAGATGAATTTTTCCAAGGCCAGTAACCTGGTGAAGGAATATTTGACTCGCGCTCGATGACATGGCCTATCCGCCTCAATTTTTAGACGATATTCGTGCCCGTCTTACACTCAGCAGGGTTGTGGCTCAGCATGTACGTTTGACTCGTCAAGGTAACGAATTCAAGGGCATTTGCCCCTTCCACGACGAAAAAACTCCCTCCTTCACAATCAGCGAGGACAAAGGGTTTTTCCACTGCTTTGGATGTGGTGCGCACGGAGACATATTTGGCTTTGTGATGCGAGCAGAAAACCTCAGCTTCGTTGAAACCGTGGAACGATTAGCAACCGAATGTGGCTTGACTATTCCCGCACGTTCACGCGGCGACGAAGCCACAATTCAGCGAACCGCAACCCTTTATGAAATTAACAGAGAGGCTAGCGACTGGTTCGTACGCTGTCTGAATGACGACATCGGCAACGACGCACGCGCTTATCTTGCGAAACGGGGCCTGAGCGATGAGACTGTGCAGCATTTTAGATTGGGTTTTGCGCCGGACAAAGGTAATCGTTTACGGGAATTTCTTCGCAACAAACGTGTCGAAGATCGACTTTCGGTGGCTTCAGGTTTAATTCGCCAACCTGAAGATGGCCGGCCGGCCTACGACTTCTTTCGTAGCAGAATTATGTTTCCAATCACCGATGCTCGGGAAAGAGTGATTGCATTTGGTGGCCGCTCGATCGACGGCGCCAAAGCCAAATACATCAATTCGCCGGAGACTGAGCTTTTTCGCAAGGGTCAGACGCTATACAACCTCGCCGGCGCACGCACGCATGTGCGCGAGAGCAATACTGTTATTGTTGCCGAGGGGTACATGGATGTAATCGCGCTCCACCGAACTGGCGTTCGTAATGCAGTAGCACCACTTGGAACTGCACTGACCGAAAGTCAAATCGGGCAGCTCTGGCAAATAGCCGACGAACCCTTATTGTGTTTTGACGGTGACGAAGCCGGGCAACGAGCAGCAAGGCGAGCCGCCGAGCGAGCTTTGCCACGCCTAGGTGCCGGACTGTCTCTGAGATTCGCGTTTGTGCCTGCAGGTGAGGACCCTGATAGTCTGCTCTCGAGCGGAGCCCGTGAACAATTGGTTCAAGCGCTGGAAAATCCGGTTTCGCTGGTAGATTTTTTATGGTCCTCTGAAACCGAAAACCAGCCCCTTGATACGCCCGAACGTAAAGCCGCGTTAAAACGCAGGCTCGATAAATTAACCGAAAAAATCGCTGATCGAGCGATTCGCGAAGGTTATTTCACCGACTTTAAGCATAAATTGCGCGACCAATTTGATGTACGGCAAAGGTCAAACCGGAGCAGTAGGGGTCATTACTGGAAACCCATTAAAACAATAGGCCTTCGGGCCCATTCCCGCGGTCACGCTAAGGCCGGCGATCCCATCCATCGCGAGAGAGTGCTGGTAGCGACCTTGCTTGGGCACCCAGAATTGGTCTCAGAGGTTCGTGAAGATTTTTCCCGAATCGAAATTCGTGACGTCCAACTTGACCAACTCCGCGCGGCTCTACTAGAAATTTCGGTTAATGAACCCCAAATAGACTATGAATCCGCGAGGGCATATTTAGCAGAGCGCGGTCACGGAGAGGTTATAGCCAAGCTGTTCGACCGCACCGAATGGAACCAAACCATGATAGAACCCTCGATGCGCCCAGAAACCGACAGGAATGATGCTTTACTGGCATGGCGTGAAACACTCGCTATTCACTGCAGCCAAAAGGAGACCCCCGATATTTGCTAAAACTTAGATATAGGCAAACCATGACAGTCTGTGTGTCCAAGGCGGGATTGCCAGCTCCGCCGGGTAACTGAATCCGAGGGTGGTGACGTCACGGTAAGTATCAATAAATTTCAGCGGCCATTTTAATATACGCTAGGGGGCGCACTCCCCGAGTTATAGAATTTGCATATCAATAACGACACAGGTCTGAAAAGCTGATGGCAAAACAAGAAGTAACCGCAACATCGGACACCGCTCGGCCGGAGTCCACTGATTTGCCATTGGTCGATACGGCTGGAGCAGCTGTCAAGCAGCTTATCCAGCGCGGTAACGAGCGTGGATACATCACATACGATGAGTTGAATGCGGCATTACCCCCGGATAAAAACTCTTCCGAGCAAATCGAAGATATAATGGCAATGATTTCGGAAATGGGGATCAATGTTGTCGAGGAAGAAGAAAGCGATGATAACCCGTCAAGTTCCAACGGAAATGCGGGCACTGTCAGCAGCAACAAAACGGAGGAAGAGCTTGGGCGCACTGACGACCCCGTGCGCATGTATCTGCGTGAAATGGGTAGCGTGGAGCTTTTGTCTCGCGAAGGCGAAATAGCAATCGCAAAACGGATCGAAGCCGGCCGTGATATGATGATCCACTCGGTTTGTGAGAGCCCCATCACCTTGCAAGTTATCGGTGCCTGGCACGAAGCAATCAACACAGAACAAATGTTGCTGCGTGAGGCGATTGATCTTGATGCAACTTATGGTGGGCCCACCACTAACGCGAGTCGGACACAAAGCGGCGCTTCAAATGGTGAAGCCGGCTCCCCGACCGTGAGTGATGGCAGTTTTGAAGACAATGCTGCTGCTGATTCCAATTCTGATGCTGATTCCAATTCTGCTGCTG
>PTKD01000192.1 GCA_002938115.1 Alphaproteobacteria bacterium MarineAlpha9_Bin7
CGGCGAGTCGTTTCCCGACCTCGCGTAAGAGAAAATCATGCCGGTCCATATGTGGTGCAGCGCGGTCACGGTGTAGACGGACGGCTGCTCTGTCAAAAACATTGAAACGATTTTCCATCAAGTCACTGTCTTGCTTACTTTGACGGCAACAACGCGCTTGGGCACCAAAACTCTGCATCTGCAATTATTCGTGGTCGATTCACGTAGTGCTTGCGACTTTTCCACTTGTCTGGGGTAATTTTGGCGCTACAAAATCGAGACACCACAGGTGCACCAAGATTGGCTTAGTGGTAAAGTGCTCAACCCCTGTGTGCGTCTGTCATTCTGGATTGGGCCTCGTTATGCAAAGAGTCACCGTATATTCGACCACGTTATGCCCATTTTGCTGGCGCGCCAAGCGCCTGCTTGATGTGAAGGGTGTTAGCTACGAAGAGATCAATATCATGGATAACCCTGGACTCCGTTCCGAAATGGCTAGTCGTGCGGGAGGCGAGAGTACTGTTCCGCAGATATTCATTGCCGGCCAGCATATTGGCGGTTCCGATGAGCTCACCGCCCTTGAAAAGACTGGTAAACTAGACCTTCTGTTAAACGCAAAGTAGGTATCCAGTGCGCACTGCTTGCCTCCAGTTAACTAGCGGCCTCGTAATGGATACCAACATAGAGGAGGCTGTGCGCCTTGCACGCATCGCACGGGAGCAAGGGGCGGTCTTTTCCTTGATGCCAGAAAATGTTGGTTTGTTGGGACCGGGGGGTGCAATGCGGGACCAGGCTACTCCAGAACATTCGCATCCAGCGCTTTCTTCGTTCCGCGACCTATGCGCCAAAACCGGAATGTGGATTTTAGTGGGTTCCTTGGCGATATTACGTGATGATGGGCGCCTGGCGAACCGTTCATTCCTGATCAATGGAACCGGTGATCTTGTGGCGCGTTACGATAAGATACATATGTTTGACGTTGATTTGGAAAATGGCGAACGATACAGGGAATCAGATGCCTACGCACCTGGCACTGTGGCGCAATTGGCGGAAACGCCCTGGGGTCTCGTTGGATTAACTATTTGTTACGATGTTCGATTCCCGCTTCTCTACCGGACACTGGCCCAAGCGGGTGCTGCGATGGTTAGCGTACCATCCGCGTTCACATGTTCTACTGGCGCCGCTCATTGGCATGTTTTATTGCGGGCTCGCGCCATTGAGACTGGCTGCTACGTCCTGGCTCCCGCTCAGTGCGGCACGCATTATGGAAAACGCGAGACCTATGGTCACTCTTTGATTGTTGACCCTTGGGGTGAGGTTTTGGCGGATGGTGGAGACGAGCCGGGCGTTGTGATCGCGGATCTGGACATGTCCGATGTAGACTCAGCGAGGTCATCCCTACCAAGCCTTGACCACGACCGTTCTTTTGTGATGCCAAGATGCTCTGACGTGAGCTCCGCCGTCGGTTAGAGCTGGGATTGGTGCAGATTTATGTATGTTCGCGTAGTGCGCAAATACGCTGTATTTTGGCCGGTTTCGGCTTGGTAACAATAATATCTTCGTAGGATACTACCGTTAGGACCCCTCGAACGAGCTCAAGAAGTTCGCCGGAGCGCAATAAAAATTCCGGGTTTGTTGGCTTACCGAATCGCTGATTACCTTGCGCGAACGTTTCGTATATCAAATATCCGGAACTTTCTACGTTTTCGACTAAATCTTTAAGTCTTGGACGATGAAGGTAGTTGGTGACAATGACGCCAGAAAAACGCTCGCCAAACAGAGGCCAAGAGGGTCCAGTTTCAAGATCTACTTCGATTCGCGTTAGACGTTCGTTACGTACGTCGGCAAGTGCTGATAGGTCGCGGTCTACAGCGGTCACAGAGTGACCTTGTTCCAGAAATAGCCTGGTGTGACGGCCTGCACCGCACGCTACGTCCAGCACTGAACCGGTGAGCGAAATTTTACTTGCAAAGCGCTTGACCCATGAGGACGGAGTAGGCGAGCGGTGCAATGCTTCAATTCTTGACACTGCTTAAGGAACTCCGTTCTGACCGCTCGGCCCAGTAAATTGTGCGCTTTTCACGACCCAGTCGGGATGAATTGCTGGCAGGCTAATTCTACTCAATTTTGCGAACAAATACGCTAAGGGGTTGAATTTGTATATAATAAGGTGCCATTTAGTAATCGTGAGGGGCGCGAATTGGCCAGCCAAGGCTATGATGGATGTTCAGCGATGATTGTTTTTGACCTCAAATGCGACAGAAACCACGTGTTTGAAGCTTGGTTTCGCGATAATGCGACATTCGAAGCGCAATGCAAAGGGCGTGAGATTGAGTGTCCTGTCTGTGGCGCAACCAAGGTGGAGAAGGCGCCAATGGCGCCTAATATTGCGGTCAGCAATGAGGCGAATAGAGCTGGCTCGGATAAGGCTTTAGAGGACACCGCCACAGCGGCTAAATTTCTTTCTACGTGCCGCAAAATTCGTGAGGAAGTAGAGAAAAGTAGTGATTATGTGGGCCCTCAGTTTGCTGAGGAGGCTCGGCGGATCCACTATGGTGAGGCCGATAAGCGCAGCATCTACGGCGAGGCAAGCAACCGTGATGCGCGCGAGTTACATGAAGAAGGCGTGCCTATCGCAGCTATTCCCTGGGTTCCTCGAACTGATAGCTGAGCCTTCGACGGCGTGTGAGATGCGTCGGAGATGGAGAAGTGACACAAGCTTTTGGTCCTAGTTTGTTGATGCGCTGCCCGCGTCTCTCGTTTTTGTCACCAACGCGACAGAAGGTATCAACGCTGTGTCACGGTCACTGCGACTGGGTTCGGGCGATGAGATACTGACTACCGATCAAGATTATCAGGGCGTTGTAAATAGTTTGCATTACGAATGTGTGCGCAGCGATGCTGCTCTAAAAACTGTCTCTCTGCCGTGGCCTACCGTAGATGAAAGCCAGATAGTGAATGCTGTGAAATCATCGTTCGGACCACGCGTCCGACTTGCAGTGTGTGATCACGTAACCTCGCATGGTGCAATTGTGATGCCGATCAGACAATTGGTGGATATGTGCGACGCACGTGGGACACCAGTTCTTGTGGATGGTCCTCC
>PTKD01000193.1 GCA_002938115.1 Alphaproteobacteria bacterium MarineAlpha9_Bin7
TCTCGTGCGGTCGCTATCACACCGGCAACATCTCCATCTTGGATAAGTTGAATCCGTGCCCCTGCTTCTCGCGTCACCGAAATCAGCTCCTCGTGACGTGGCCGGTTTAAAATGCAGACAACCAAATCGGAGACATCTTTATCCTTGGCGCGAGCAAGGTTCTTCAGGTTGTTGGTAGTGGTCTCATCCAAATCAACTACGCCAGGCGGCGCACCCGGTCCGACGGCAATTTTTTCCATATAAACGTCGGGGGCCTGCAATAGTCCGCCTTTCTCCGCCATGGCGAGTACGGACAAAGCATTAGCCCCACCTGTCGCACAAAGCGTAGTGCCCTCAAGAGGGTCA
Organism: Alphaproteobacteria bacterium MarineAlpha9_Bin7; assembly: GCA_002938115.1. Taxonomy (GTDB): domain Bacteria; phylum Pseudomonadota; class Alphaproteobacteria; order UBA7887; family UBA7887. The sequence goes on from PTKD01000193.1 coordinate 346, forward strand.
AGAGCTATGTCTACCGTCGGCCCACCGGCTCCAACTTTTTCACCTATGAAGAGCATCGGCGCCTCGTCCCGCTCTCCTTCACCTATAACCACTGTCCCATCAATCTCTAAACCATTGAGCGATTGACGCATAGCATCGACAGCCGCCTGATCAGCCGCCTTTTCGTCGCCACATCCCATCAAACGTGAACTTGCCAAGGCCGCGGCTTCAGTGACACGCACTACCTCTAAGGCGAGATTTCTATCCAAATTCTCAACCATAACAAATAAAACACCCTTTCAATGTATCGAGAGTACAAAGGAGTACAAAGTATGTAGGTGGAAACAACCATACACCATGGGATCGGAGACGATGCAATGGCCTGGCGAACAACGAAGCACTGTCACGGCCCTCGCGCCCACGCGCCTGCGTAGTACGTCACCGAAGCCCCAATAACATTATCGCCGATTCGCCGGTGTCACCGCCACTGCAAAGCTTCTTCAGGATCCAAAAGCGCGTGTATGGGGCGTAATCGTTAAATTCTGATGCTTGGCGAGGAATAATTTAATGTTCCGCGCCGCCTGACGAATTCGCTGTCTGTTTTCGACCAATGCTAAACGCACATATCCCTCACCATGCTTGCCAAAACCGATGCCTGGAGACACAGCCACTTGCGCTTCCTGAAGCAATAATTTGGAAAATTCTAGAGAGCCCATGGTCTTCATTCCCGCCGGAATTGGCGCCCAAACGAACATAGTCGCTCTGGGCGATGGAATTTCCCATCCGGCAGAAGCAAAACTTTCGATCAATACATCGCGACGCTCTCGATACCGCAAACGGATTCGTTCTACACAGTCCTGGGGGCCGTTTAAAGCTGCGGAGGCTGCGACCTGCACGGGCGTAAATGCGCCATAGTCCAGATAGGATTTGATTCGTGCAAGCGCATCGATGAGCTCTCTATTCCCAGCCCCAAAGCCAACCCGCCAACCAGGCATGGAATACGTCTTACTCAGAGAGCTAAATTCCACCGCGATTTCACGAGCGCCGGGGACTTGCAATATGGAAGGAGGAGGCTCGCCATCGAAATAGATTTCCGCATAAGCAATATCAGAAAGGATAAAAATTTCGTGCGCTTGAGCAAATTTGACCACTTCCCGATAGAAAGATAGATCCACAACCTCGGCGGTCGGGTTGTTAGGGAAGTTTAGTACCAGCGCACGTGGCGAAGGTGCGCTCTCCCTAACCGCGCGATGGATTTCAGCCATCAAATCAAATCCAGGACCGCTTGGTACATGACGTACGCTAGCACCAGCAATAATGAAACCGTATGGATGAATCGGATAACTTGGGTTTGGCACCAAAATGACATCGCCAGGGGCAGAAATTGCCGATGCTAGATTTGCTAAACCCTCCTTGGAGCCTAACGTAACGATCACCTCCTCGTTGGGATCTAGCTCAACACCAAAACGCCGCAGATAATAGCTTGCTAGTGCACGGCGCAAACCCTTAATACCGCGCGACGTCGAATAGCGGTGGGTGCGCGAATCCTGGACTGCTTCGATCAATTTTTCTACCACGTGAGCGGGACTGGGTGAATCCGGATTTCCCATGCCAAAATCGATTATGTCGAGACCCTCTGCGCGCGCGCGCGCCTTCATCTCGTTTACTTCTGAAAACATGTAAGGCGGGAGTCGGTTTATCCGCTCGAATCGGTGTTCCATCGCCAATATTTCAGTCTTGGAATTAACTAGTTTAAAATAGACAGTAATAAGTACTGTATATCAACTCGGTGGCGTCAAAAACTCTATATAAATATTGGCGCGCCTATTCGCCGCCTCACCCAATTTTGTCGCCTCTGAATAATCCGGCTGATTATCGGACACGGCCTCAACAAATATCCTTTGACTTTCCACACCCAATTTAACCAACTCGTCGGCAACGGCCCGTGCACGTGTCAAAGACGTCTGGTAGTTCGCCAACTTGTGATCAACCAAATCGTTAGTTTTGGTTTTACTGCTGGCATGGCCTACCACGCGCACATTACCGCCATACTCCTTTTGTGCTGCCGCAACTTGACGCAATACTTCTCGGTCTTGTCGAGATAACCGAGCTGAACCATGATCAAAATAAATAACCGCTGCGTGCGTGCTGAAGGGGACTGCAGCCACGGAGGTGCCATCGTTTGAAATTATCGATGAATTGGTCATCCGATGGTCGCCTGCCACAACAGCCGTCTGTGCGGTGCTACCTGCACCGCCTGAAGCCCGAAACATTGAGTAAAAATGCTCTTCCACCGTGCTCCAGTTCGGCACCTCCGGCACTGGGGGTGGTGTAATTACAAATTCATCTGCGATCGGGATATTTTTTCGTAAATTCGACGAGGAATAATTAGTCACATTTTCTGGACTCTTCATCTCGACGGTATCGCCTGTGTGCCGGCTATCACCTTTTGGCGCTTGCCGCTGTACAGTCGATGGCGGAGGGGCAACAATTTCTTGGGAAGAAATCGGACTTGTAATTTTGTCGGTTACCTCGGGTTTATCTGGCACCCCCGGCACCTCGACTGCGCGTTCGACTCGAGCCG
>PTKD01000194.1 GCA_002938115.1 Alphaproteobacteria bacterium MarineAlpha9_Bin7
GAACGCGCTATCGCCGCAAATGCAGCAATTCGTCGATATGGAAGTTCATGTCTACTCAGATATGCATCATGCCGCGATTCAGAAGGCAGATCAGGAGGCTTGGGGAAAATTTGAAGAGGCCGGTACTGTTGTCACTCGTTTAGGTGAGACGGATGTGGAAAAATTCATCCGGCTAGCGGTCCCTCGCTGGTTTGCATGGGCAAACAAGGACAAGGATGCGGCGAGAGTGTTTAAGATTCAGCTGGATTACATGATGTCAGGAAGCCTCGGGTACGTGACTAAGGATATGATCCAGGGCCAAGAACTGAAATGGACTTAAGTGGCTATCTTTTCTTTTGTCATTGCTGCTAGTCCGCGACAGTCAATATGCCTGATTTGACCTTTGTTTTGCCGCACTGGCTTTACTGGGCTGGTGTGGTTCTGTTTCCTGTCATGGCAATGATTTTGGTTCGGCGTCAGCGGGGGCTGCGGACACGTGCTGCGGTTTCGATGCCACTAGCCTATATGCTGTGGCTTACTGGCGGTTTCGTCGGCTTACATCGTTTCTATCTGCGTAGCTGGCTCGGCTTTGTGTACCTCCCCTTATTCGTGGGAATACTTTACTCAAACGCTGATGGACGGGAAGCACGCGTGGTCCGATCACTCGCAGATTCGGACGTAATGATCGCTGAATTTGATGTAGAGCGTGCGCAAAAGGCACTCCATGATGGGAAAGAGGATGCTTCAAGCCAGTTGGAGGCCGCCGAGGGCGCTTTCAGGATAGCAAGTAACCGGTCAATTCGTGCCGATGAGTCTATGGTCCGTGCGGCGAAAAGGGCAAGGTATTTGGCCCTAGGAATTGCATTTTTACTACTTATCGATGCAGCGTTGCTCCCGAAATTAACCCGTGCTCAGAATCAACGCGAACGCACTCCTCTGCACCCAGGAAAGGTGGAACTAAATGCTGGTTCTGCATCTGATACGCAGTCTCTGCGGACACCATTGACGTGCACGGTTGACTGGATAGAGAGAGTGAGTCGGTTCAGCGGTGAATATGTTGCCTATTGGTCAGTCATTGCCGTGTTTGTCTATTACTACGAAGTGGTTGCTAGGTACGTGTTTAACTCTCCTACCAACTGGGTACACGAAGCAATGTTTCTTATGTTTGGCATGCAATACCTAATCTCCGGAGCCTACGCGTATTTGACAGATAGCCACGTCCGAGTCGATGTATTTTACGCCCGATTGTCGCCGCGGGCTAAGGCCGTGACTGATCTTTTGACCTCGGTGTTTTTTTTCATTTTCGCAGGAACCATTCTTGGAACGGGCTATATCTTTTTCAATGATTCATTTGGTGTCCGGGAGGTCTCATTCACGGAGTGGGCAATCCAGTATTGGCCCGTAAAAATAACCATCGGACTTGGCGCTGTGCTAATTCTTTTGCAGGGATTTTCCAAGGTAATCAAAGATATGCAAACGGTAGCGCGTGGGTGGATTACATGACGCTGGTCGTGCCAGACATCAATACGAGCACTCACTGAAAGATGGGCTTCGAGATCCCAATTGGTTGGTTAACTCTACTGATGTTCGGCAGTCTCTTAGTGCTGCTTTTGGCCGGGTTGCCGCTTGCCTTTGTGACAGGCGGGTTGGCGTGTGTGTTTCTTTTTGTGCTTGGGGATTCTCATAGCCTAAATATGGTGCCGTCACGGATTTTCCCGTTGATGACGGACTATCAGTTGTCAGCAATTCCATTGTTCATTCTTATGGCCACGATGCTTGAGCGCGCTGGTCTGATACAGGAGATGTTTGATGTTATTTATAAGCTCCTTGGGGGCATTCGGGGTGGTTTAGCGAGCGCCACTGTGTTCGCGTCCACCATTCTTGCAGCAATGGTGGGTATTATAGGTGCAGCGGTAGTGACAATGGGCATTATTGCATTACCGGAAATGCTGCGGCGCAAATATGAACATAAGATAGCAATGGGTGCCATTATGGCCGGTGGCACCCTGGGTATACTGATCCCACCCAGCATTTTGGCGATCATTTATGCTGTTGTTGCGGAGCAATCGGTCGGGGAGCTGTTCATTGGCTCGGTTATACCTGGCTTCATGTTGTCGGGAATGTACATCGCATACATATCAGTGCGCTGTTTTCTTAATCCCACATTGGGCCCAGCAATTCCGGTTGAGGAACGCCTTAGAGCGACAGAAAAGCTAAAATTGTTGGGGACAATGTTGGCTCCCATAATTTTGATTGTAGTCGTGCTGGGTGTAATTTTTACTGGTGTTGCAACGCCAGTAGAGGCGGCTGGTATAGGAACGTTTGGTTCGTTTGTGGTTGCGGCGCTTCATCGCCGGTTAAGTTGGGAAACAGTTCACGAAGCCTGCGTGACCACCCTCAAGGCGTCGGCAATGGTTCTTTGGATCATGTTTGGCGCGACTGTTTTTGTAGGCCTTTATAATTTTCACGGGGGTCAGCAGTTTGTTGCCGGAGCTCTCGAAAGTACGGGGCTTGGTCGTTGGGGCATCTTGATCGTTATGCAGATCATTTTGGTTGTGCTCGGCATGTTCCTCGACTGGGTCGGAATTCTTTTGCTGTGTGTACCCATATTTGTGCCGATCATAAAATCTCTAGGTTTCGATCCCTTGTGGTTTGGGGTTTTGTATCTGGTCAATATGCAAATGTCATTTCTATCTCCACCTTTTGGGTACGCCTTGTTTTATCTGCGTAGCGTTGCTCCGCCGGAGATTCCTATGATGGATATTTACAAGGCATCTTTGCCGTTTCTCGGTATTCAGGTATTCGCCCTTGCCTTATGCATGGCCTATCCACCAATTATTACTTGGTTACCGGGTTTGGTCTATGGATCGGGGTAGGCTGAAGGAATCTCG
>PTKD01000195.1 GCA_002938115.1 Alphaproteobacteria bacterium MarineAlpha9_Bin7
TGATGAAATAGAGCACTTTCTGCGGGAGGAGTGTGAAACCGGCTATCATCCTATGGGTACATGCCGCATGGGGCGGGGTCCCAACGCCGTCGTCGATGATCAGCTAAAAGTGCACGGCTTGGAGGGTCTCCGAGTTGCTGACGCGTCCATCTTCCCAACTATGCCCTCAGGCAATACAAATGCCCCTTGCATCATGGTTGGTGAAAAAGCGGCAGATTTGATCAAGAATTCATACTAAATTTACTTCCACTTGCCAGTTACTCTGCAAACCAACTTTCTCAGACAGGATCGATATTAGATATGAGCACCGTAAACGGTCAACCTGACTATATCGTAGTCGGAGCAGGCTCAGCCGGCGCGGCCCTAGCCTATCGTTTATCTGAAAATCCTCAAACTTCTGTTCTATTAATTGAAGCAGGGAAAGCTGTGCATCCCTACTCACGCATGCCAATTAGTTTTGGACTTTTCATCGACCGGCCCGGAGTAAACTGGCGCTATTTTTCGGAACCCGAAGAAGGCACCAAGAACCGTGTCATTCCGGTCCCAAGAGGAAAAATGCTTGGCGGTTCAAGCTCCATCAACGGTCTCGTTTATGTTCGCGGCCAAACACTGGATTACGATACATGGGGCCAACTTGGAAATCGCGGATGGAGTTGGGAGGAAGTATCCAAGGTATTCCACCGTATGGAGAACTTTGAGGGAGGAGATAGGCATATTCGAGGTCAAGATGGACCGCTTGGAGTTTCAGAGGTCCCAGATCAGAACCCACTTTACGATGACCTGTTTGCAGCCGCAGAATCTGTTGGTCATCGACGCAATTTTGACTACAACGGGTTGGATCAGGAGGGAATAGCTAAGACACAAGCAACCATTAAAACCGGTCGGCGGATGAGTACGGCTCACTGTTATCTCCAGCCCGCATCGCACAGAAAAAACCTTGAAGTAGTAACGGAGGCCATGACCCAAAGGCTACTGATAGGAAACAAACGTTGCACCGGTATCGTTTACAAAAGAGGAGGACAAAACCAGACCGTCCTCTGCAAAAAAGAGGTTATACTCTCGGCAGGCGCAGTCTCATCACCACAAATTCTTGAGTTATCGGGGATCGGAAGGCCCGAAATCCTTCAACAGCACGGCATTGAAGTACAGCACGAATTACAAGGTGTAGGCGAAAATTTTCGAGACCACATTGCGTCTCGAATACAGTGGAGAATTAAAGTCCCGAACATATCGTATAACGATAAGGCCCGCGGAATTAATCTTATTGGCCAAGTTATCAAGTATGCCACCACTGGCGGTGGTTTTCTTAGCCTTCCCTCCACTCCTATCGTTGCGTTTTTGAAAACCAGACCTGAGTTGGCGACACCAGATATCCAGCTAAGCTTTATTCCTTATGCCGTAGAAAACCCGAAACGTCGGAAATTATATAAATTCCCTGGTATGACGTTCATATGTTATCAGCTCCGTCCGGAGAGCCTTGGCTCTATTCATATCCGCTCGGCGGATCCGAACGAGCAACCTGCAATCCGGTTCAATTTTCTCCGCGACCCGATAGACGTCCGAGCAATGATCGATGGTGTAAACATCATGCGCGGAATTGTAGAGGCAAAACCAATGGATCAATATCGGGGCGACGAATTTAATCCGGGCAAAGCAGTTTCAGGAGATGCGGCCATCGAGAATTGGCTTCGCGAGACCAGCGAAACCGCCTACCACCCCATGGGCACATGCCGGATGGGCCCTGGTCCCAATGCAGTAGTCGACGACAAACTGAAAGTCCATGGCCTGGAAGGGCTACGTGTAGCGGATGCATCCATTTTTCCAACAATGCCATCGGGGAATACAAACGCTGCTAGCATCATGGTGGGAGAACGAGCCTCCGATTTGATCAAGGGAGAATGATTGACCCAACAGGCGCGTGCACAATACTTTATTCTATACGCTTTAATCTTGTTCTAGATCCTTATAATCACCCATTACTCTCCGGCCTCTATTAAAAGCTTGCAGAAAATTATTCTGGCATCCAGGCCCTATCAGCAATCCCCTCTATGTGGGTTTTCACATCTATGACAGCCGGCTTGCCCGCATTCAATGATTGTTCCAGAGCGCCTTCCAACTCACTGGGCTTGTTCACCGTTACTCCAAAACAGTCCATTGCCTCTGCCATACGAACGAAATCTACCTCCGGGAACAACCAATGTGCATCCGACGCTGCCGAACGTTGACCGTAGGTTCCCTCAATACCACCTTGCTCCTGATTCAGAGAGTGATTGTTATTAATCAGGGTAACCGTGTTGATCCCTGCCTTTCTGGCTGTATCCAGTTCCGTCATGTGGTACCAAACCCCGCCATCTCCCGTAAAGCAAATTACCGGCCTGTCCGGTGCCGCACATTTGGCTCCCATGGCTGCCGGTAAAGCCCATCCAAGCGACCCTGCTGCCCGAATAAAACTCTGGTTCGGGCTTTTCAAATCGATCATTTGCGCACACCAAACACCAGCGTGTCCTGTATCCGAGACCAGTATCGCATCCTCCGGAAGACAATTACTTAACTCCTTACAAAGGCGCTCGGGCCTCATGGGCGATACGTCGGAGTTATAGTGCTCGCTGGAATCCTCCTTGTACGTCTGCACCAATTCTGCAACACGTGCCAACCAGGCCTTGTTTCCATCCCTCGCAGCGGCCTGCCCTACCATAGCGCGGAGGGTTTCACGCACGTCGCCGTGCAGACCCACCTGCACATGATAATTCCGACCAATCTCTTCTGCATTTATATCTAACTGTATTACCCGGGTCCCTTGAGACGGAATTTGATAGCCATTGG
>PTKD01000196.1 GCA_002938115.1 Alphaproteobacteria bacterium MarineAlpha9_Bin7
GCGTCGGCCCTTGCGGGTGGTGACGCCCTTGGCGTTAAGATGATCAGCGATGGCTTGGGGCGCAATCATCCCCCTCGCCCGGGCAGCCTCAACTTCGATGAGGAGGGGCCGCACGAACACCTCGATCTCTTGTTGCCGTTGCGCCATTCCGTAAATCCCTCAATTTTGATTTTGTACGTTTGACAGGACAATTGCACCCCTCTTTGCTTGAGCATCCACCGCCCGAAAATGTTCGACCGCATTGTTCAGGCCCTGCGCGGGCTGGTCTTGCTCAGACGATAGCGTTAGTTTCCTGGTCAGCGAGGGTATCGGAAGGAGCGAGGTGACTCGGTGGACTACAAGTCCATCACAGAAAGTAATCCGGCTCTGGATTGAGCGCTGTTGTGCCCGGTATTCGAAGCGATGGAGGATTGGCTCTCATGTTACAGACCGTGGATGTTGTCATCCTTGGTGCCGGGCCAGGCGGGCTCAGTGCGGCTACGGCACTAGCCTTAGGTGGTTTGGATGTGACGGTCGTAAACAACGGTCACCTCATGGGCTATGGAATCGAGGGTGCATTTAAGTCTAAGGCGGAGTTTGAAATTGCTCGTTTATATGCCAATACGGCACTTCGTCAGGATCTGTTTACAATGCAGTCTGCTCCTGATTTTGGAGCTGTGAAAGGAGCTATAGAGCTTACTGCGAAGCATCTTTCCTCCGGCATCAAAACCAGACTTCAACGGCTGGGAATCAAATTGTTGAAGGGGACGGGCCAATTCGTCGACCCGGGAACGGTTGTCGTTGGAGAAGACATTATACGAGCTAAGGACATCGTGATAGCTACCGGATCCATTCCGAGAGTGTTCCCTGGGGTCACCGTAGACGGTAGACGGGTCCTGACGAGTGATGAAATCGTCCATCTAACCTCTTTGCCGGAATCCCTACTCATTATCGGGGCGGGTGTTATCGGGTGCGAATTCGCCAGTATTTTTAATGAATTGGGGTCGAAGGTGGTATTAGTCGATACCCAAGCCCGCATACTTTCCAGCGAGGACAAGGATTTAAGCCAGTTTCTGTCTCGCGAATTTTTACAGCGCGGCATTGAAGTCATACCCTCCAGTCGCTTTGAAAAGCTCGAGGTCGGAGAAAATAGTGTGTCCACGATCCTTGCGAACGGCCAACGGATCCAATCCGAAAGTGTGCTGCTCGCTGTGGGACGCAATCCCAACACGAGCGAGTTGAACTTGGATGCCGCTGGCGTTGAAGTAGATGAACGGGGATATGTCCGGACCGACCAAGGTATGAGGACGAATATACGGCATATCTACGCGGTTGGCGATGTTGGTCAACGAAATACACCAACGGACATCGCGCTCGTGCACGTCGCTCAGGCTGAGGGGCGTCGTGCCGCGTACAGTATTCTTAGAAAACCATTTACACAAAATATGGATCACGTGCCGTATATCATATTCACAGTTCCCATGATTGGAGGTGCTGGGCTTAGCGAAACAGTCGCCCGGGAGAGGTACGGCAAAGTTCGGGCGGGGAAATACCCATATGGTCGAAATCATCGGGCGCACGCAGTATTTGCACCGATCGGATTCGTCAAACTAATCGTGGCACCCGAAGGAGACGACAGAATTCTCGGTATTCGGGCAATTGGAAGAGACGCGGATGCACTTGTTGCTGCGGCATCCACCATGATCGATCAGGCGCTACCATATACCTATATCGTAGACTCCATGATGCCTCATCCGTCACTGATGGAATGCCTTCAGGGTGCGGCGCACATCATTGCCGGGAACGCACTCAGTTACGAAGAAGGCGAGGAATTTCACTTCGACAACCTGGTCGACGATATTTCCGACTAATCGCGGAAATAGAACGAACCAAAAATTGGAGTACAATACTTGTCACGATGTGCGACAGCCGGCTTGCACGTTTGGGCGGCCGACGGCACTTGCGCGAGAATCGACATCAATCAATCTCTAGATGCGCCATTGGCGGCATCCACAGCACATGACATATAGCCCAAGTATCCTTGCACAGGCATGCGGATCCACAGTCCCCGTCATGAATTGCTCGGGTGGCGACGATGTCTGGTCCAAAGCTGCCAATAAATTAGGCCATTCAGAACCAGCACAAAAATGCCTATCCCGATAAACCCGGACCGGGGAAACCCGTCCGGAAAAAGTAGTTCCGGATAGAGCAAAGGCAAGATGTAATGTTCGACGAAGCTATCGGTGCGCCCGGCCGCCACGCTCCGGACGCGCAGGTCGTTTTCCAGATAGGTCAGCGGACAAGTCCAACTCGCCATTTCGATACTGGCTCCCCACAGGAAGGCAGGTACGTGTAGCCAGGCCAAGCGGGGCCAGCGCCAAGCAAAGAAACCACCGAAAACGACAAACAGAACGAAGGCCAAATGAAGTCCGACGACAGCATCGGCCATGACCCTGTACAGCATGTTCCTATCCACATCCAGCTCTACAAAAGGGCCTCATGATACCAAACTTATTTGCAGGATGGCTTGGTGCTGAAGCGTTTGGGTGCGGTGAGTGTCGGGGTAACGTGATCCCCCCAACGCGAGCGGCCCGACCAGTCGTTATTGCATACTGTCTAGTGAATTAGAAGCCGGAGCCTCCGGGCCGTAGGCTGCAAACCACTTT
>PTKD01000197.1 GCA_002938115.1 Alphaproteobacteria bacterium MarineAlpha9_Bin7
CTGGGCTCGACAAGTCGCAAGGAAAGTGACTAGGCTCTGTCTCAGTTAAATGTTGCGTACGAATTTGAACGAGCACCGGCGAAATTCTAAGCAAAATTAGTACGGTCCATTCATTTCATAATGACACCGCGCCCCGCAAGGTGCAAAGGCTCCCCGGCGGTGGGTGGGGGTGAACAAAAATGGTTGATGAAAAACGAGCCGAAAAACCGACTAATGACTGTGTTGACCTTCCTTCACGCAAGACTGTTGTGCCTACAAACGTACAGATGCGTTGGCTCGGGCGCGGGCTAAACCAACCTGGAGGAAAGCTGCCTCTATTTGATGAAGATGGTGCAAAAATCCGTCCGCGCACAATCCAAAGCTGCGTGGAACGTGGTTGGGCCGAGCCCTGGTTCCGAAATCCCCTGAAACCAGACTGGCTGGTATGCCGGCTCACTGAGACAGGGAGAGCTCTTGCTCAAAAAACGCAACCAAACCTGAAACGTTAAAAAAATCCAGCCTAAACAGGCAAGCCAACTCTGATTGCTTTAATTTTTCGGCATCTAAGAGGCACAAGATCACAAAAGAACCAAAAAAAACAGAAGTGGCTTGAATACCTTTCTTTTGTATTTATTTATGTAATTTAGGAACTTGAATATTCTTAGAAAAGATTAAGGCCTAGGGTAATTGTTCTGTAGCTCCGAGGAGACTAATCATAAACGCCAAACGTTTAACCCCTCTATTAGATACAATTAATATTCCAGCTGACTTGCGCCAGTTGGCTAGCTCTGAACTTGGCCAGCTAGCAGGTGAGCTGCGCCAGGAACTTATAGATGTGGTATCCGGCACGGGCGGGCACCTTGGGGCTGGACTTGGTGTGGTAGAGCTTACTATCGCACTTCATCACATTTTTGACACACCCGATGACTTGCTTGTATGGGACGTTGGACACCAGTCATATCCCCATAAAATACTTACAGGACGTCGTGACCGCATTCATACCTTACGCCAACCAAATGGTCTTTATGGCTTTACCAAGCGGGCCGAAAGTGAGTATGACCCATTTGGAGCGGCTCATGCTTCAACATCTATATCAGCCGCTCTCGGAATGGCAACGGCGCGTGACCTGAACAACAAAAGCCACAATGTGATTGCTGTAATTGGCGATGGTGCTATGAGCGCTGGGATGGCGTACGAGGCTATGAACAACGCCGGACACCTGGGAACTCGCCTCATAGTGATATTAAACGACAATGACATGTCGATTGCACCTCCGGTCGGTGCAATGAGCGCATATTTATCACGTTTGATTTCATCAAAATCCTACCGAAGTCTGCGCCACGTTGCCACACAAGTAGCAATGAAGTTCCCTCGACCTCTAGCGCAAGCCTTCAGGCGCGCCGAAGAATACGCAAGAGGTATGATTACCGGTGGGACGTTGTTTGAAGAATTAGGTTTTTACTACGTAGGCCCGATTGACGGCCACAATATCGATCACTTGCTGCCTGTTCTGCGCAATGTGCGAGATGCAAAAAGTGGCGGACCGGTTTTGATACATGTAGTCACTCGGAAGGGGCATGGATATCCGCCGGCAGAGAAGGCCACGGACAAATTCCATGGAGTAAATAAATTTAATGTGGTGACCGGTAAACAACCAGTAAAAAAGGAGAACTCTCCAAGTTATACGGCGGTTTTCGCAAAATCACTTATCCATGAAGCCGAAATCGATGAAAAAATCGTCGCGATCACCGCGGCCATGCCATCAGGCACGGGCATTGACAAATTTGCGGAGAAATTTCCTGAGCGTACTTTTGATGTCGGCATCGCTGAACAACACGCAGTAACCTTTGCTGCCGGATTGGCCACACAAGGCTACAAGCCATTCGCCGCTATTTATTCGACCTTCTTACAACGAGCCTATGATCAAATTGTACATGACGTAGCAATTCAATGCTTACCCGTTAGATTCGCTATCGATCGTGCCGGATTGGTTGGATCTGACGGCCCCACCCACGCGGGTTCATACGATATCACCTATTTGGCCACACTGCCGAATTTCGTGGTGATGGCTGCCGCGGACGAGTCAGAATTGATGCACATGATCGCAACGGCCGCCAGAATAAATGACCGGCCGTCTGCACTACGATACCCACGTGGTGAAGGTGTCGGCGTTGATCTTCCAGAACATGGCGCGCCACTCACGATTGGGAAAGGACGGATTGTTCGAGAAGGAAGCCGTATAGCAATCTTGTCATATGGCGCACGTTTATATGAATGCCTAAGGGCCGCAGATGATTTAACCCGACAGGGCCTGCCAACCACCGTTGCGGACGCACGTTTTGTTAAGCCGTTGGATACAGAACTACTGAAACTATTAGCAACTGATCACGAGATCTTAGTAACGATCGAGGAAGGCTCCATAGGTGGTTTCTCCGCCCACGTTATGCAGTATCTAACTACCAGCGGATTGCTCGACGACGGCCTCAAGGTGCGACCAATGATTCTTCCCGACCGTTTTATAAGCCATGGGACG
>PTKD01000002.1 GCA_002938115.1 Alphaproteobacteria bacterium MarineAlpha9_Bin7
TACTTGGACGTGACCTCAACGCCTTGCAAGCCTATATTCGTGCGCGTGCCCGTATTGGTGGCAAAAAGCCGTAAAACAAGTTAGGGACACCTATATGACGCCAAAAGTCACTACACTGGATAACGGATTGCGTGTGATTAGCGAAGAAATCCCGTATCTGGAAACAGCATCGGTTGGGGTATGGGTTGATGCCGGCGCACGCTGCGAGCAACCAGAAACCAACGGTATTTCCCACTTACTCGAACACATGGCGTTCAAAGGGACCCAAATAAGAAGTGCGCGCGACATAGCCGAGGAAATTGAGGCCGTGGGGGGACACCTTAACGCCTATACCTCCAGAGAGCAGACCGCCTATTTTGCTAAAGTTCTAAAGGAAGATACGCCACTCGCCCTCGATATCTTGGCAGATATTCTTCAAAATCCAGCTTTTGACAAAGATGAACTTGAGCGCGAACAAACGGTGGTTGTCCAGGAAATCGGTCAGGCTCACGATACTCCTGATGACATAATATTTGATTATTTCCAAGATATTGCGTTTCCGGATCAGCCCCTGGGTCGGCCAGTGCTCGGCACCTCAGAAAACGTTCAGAGTTTCACTCGTGATAATCTATCCGCCTATATGGACCAGCATTATACACCGGGCCGAATGGTCGTCTCCGCTGCCGGAAATGTTGATCACGACCAACTAGTAGAACTAACGAACAAAACATTTCTTCGTTCCACCTCAACGGTAGATAACTCGAATGAAGAAGCCAATTATGTTGGCGGACATTTCTATCAGTCTCGCGATCTTGAACAGGTTCACCTATTGATAGGGTTTAATGGGCTAGCCTACAAGGATCAGGATTATTATGCGCTCCAAGTATTTTCTACTCTGTTGGGTGGCGGTATGTCCTCGCGCCTTTTCCAAAAAGTACGAGAAGAACGCGGATTAGCCTATTCAATTTATTCGTTCTCAACGAGCTATGTAGATAGCGGTTTGTTCGGTATTTACGCTGGTACCAGTGCGGAATCTACCTGTGAACTGATCGAAACAGTGTGCAATGAGTTGTTGGATGTCGTCGAAAATATTGGCGCCACAGAGACAGCACGGGCTAGGGCCCAGCTAAAATCAGGCCTATTGATGTCTCTTGAAAGCACCAGCGCTCGCAGCGAGCAACTAGCTCGTCAACTTTTACTTTTTGGGCGCCCTATTTCAAACGCTGAGGTCATCGAAAAAATTGAATCTGCCGACCCGCCAAAGCTATCGGCAGTAGCCGAACGGATTTTCAAAAATGGGGCACCAACAATTGCTGCGCTTGGCCCAACGTCAAATATGCCAGATTATAAAGCAGTGGGGGAAATGCTTCGCCGAGGGTGAATATGACTATTGTGGATGATAGGCCTAAGGAGCATGAACTGGATGTTTGTGGCCTGGCCTGCCCGTTGCCAATTCTGAAAGCCAAAAAGGCAATCAAAGACCTGCCTTCTGGCAGCCTTTTGACCATTTTGGCCACCGACCCCAGCTCCGTAAACGATTTTAAAACGTTCTGCGAGTTGACTGGCCACCGACTTGAAACACATTCAGAGCGCACTGGAATTTTCCGCTTTCAAATTCGGGTAAAGGCATGATAGGCCTCCTCAAATCGCTATCCGAGGCCATG
The DNA here is from genome assembly GCA_002938115.1 of Alphaproteobacteria bacterium MarineAlpha9_Bin7. Taxonomy (GTDB): domain Bacteria; phylum Pseudomonadota; class Alphaproteobacteria; order UBA7887; family UBA7887. The sequence goes on from PTKD01000002.1 coordinate 1,644, forward strand.
CGCGGCAAGCCTATCCGGGCGGGGCGAGTTTACCTACGTCCACCACACCGACGCGACGTGAAAAAATGGCTTTCTTTGAGAGCCTCGAGCCGGAACTTCCTAGAACCCTGGGAACCGACGTGGCCAAAAGACGCGCTTACTAGAAAAGCGTTTTTCCGTCGACTCCGCACTTATGCGATCCATACAAATTCGGACACGGCTTATATGTTCTTAGTATTCCGTAACGATGACAAAACTTTACTAGGGAGCGTCTCAGTTAACGATGTGCGCCGGGGCATTGCACAAAGTTGTAACATTGGCTACTGGGTTGGTGAACATTATTCCGGCCAAGGCTATATGACAGAAGCCTTATCGGCACTCCTTCCATTCATATTCGACCGGCTCAAAATTCATAGAATTGAAGCCGCCTGCTTACCGCACAATAAAGCAAGTCGAGTCCTGTTAAACAAGGTAGGATTTCAAGAAGAGGGCCATGTGCGCCGCTATCTAAAAATTGATGGGAGATGGCAAGATCACATCCTGTTTGGGCTCCTGGATACTGATCCAAAGATAGCACCAGTACCACTGGAACGAGATTCAATTCGCGCGTCACGGCGCGCAAGGCGACGAAGTCGTTTTACGACTGCTCCGTCGCCGGCTCAAAGGGCTGAAAGTTGAATTATTTAGGCGTGGCCCACATCACTGGTTAATAGCGATAAGTCGATACCCATCTTCGCCGCCGCCGATTTCCATTTGGCCTCGTTGTCCTCGCCAAAAACTATGCCTGAATCTGCGGCGCAGTTTAACCATCCATTATTTTGCATTTCGGTGTCCAACTGACCGGGCGCCCAACCAGCATATCCCAATGCAAACATAACGTCAGCAGGGCCTTCTCCGCCCGCTATGGATTTGAGTACATCGATTGTCGCTGTCAAAGCAAAATCGTTGTTTACTCGCATAGTTTCTTCACTATTGTAGTCCGTGCTGTGAAGCACAAAGCCACGTCCTGACTCAACAGGGCCCCCGAAGTGCACTTCGACTTTGGAGCCAGTTGCTTCTAAGTCAATTTTCATTTGTTGTAATAACTCAGTGAAATTTAACGAACCAATGAGTTTGTTCACTACCAATCCCATGGCACCATCCTCATTGTGAGTACACAAGTAAATCACACTTTCGGAAAAACGGGGATCTGTCATGGCTGGCATCGCTATTAGCAGTTGACCCGAGAGGTACCCATCCTTTTCTTTATCTGCACTCATGTTACACACGCCCTAATTATTAGCGAAAAATATGTTTATACGCCATCCTGCTGTCCAGGCCTGAATGCGTTAGAATGTATCATATAATCTGGACCCACAATGACTCGAAAATGGCGACCCTAATCCTAAGTATCGCCTCACGCTGGGCGACATTGTCCACTGGGCTTTACATCCTTCTTGCTCCTACTTTAGTTGCGGCAGACGCCGCATCAAGATGGGAACAATCCGAATTTACTCAGGTACGTCTAATCTCAGCAACTAACGCGGTCGGCCAGACCGACAAAGTTCAGCTTGGGCTCCAGTTCCAATTGGAACCAGAATGGAAAATTTATTGGCGTAGCCCAGGAGATGCCGGCGCCCCTCCGATTCTTGATTTTGAAGGGTCAAAAAATATAGCAGCGGTCGAAATTGATTGGCCCATGCCAAAACGCTTCACTGAATTGGGAAACCTCGAGACCATAGGATATCAGGACAGTGTCGTTCTTCCTATTACGGTTCAGTTGAGGAACATAGGAAAGAAACTGACGATTCGCGCACTCGTAGAATACCAAGCGTGCAAAACAATATGCATTCCCATCACGGCTACCGTCGACTTAGAACTACCCTCCGGACCCGCGACTACCAGCGATTTCTCCACACTGATTGCCCACCACGTAGCGAATGTGCCCAAGAGCCCAGAAGATGCAGGCATATCGTTGCAGCTACTTTCTGTAGACGGCCTTCCCCCAACACAAATATTAGAAATAGGGTTGCAGGCAGACGAACCATTTTCTGATCCGATTGTTCTGGTTGAGGGCCCTCCCAATTTTCGCTTTGCTAAAGAAACAAAGCGGCTAAGTGCAGACTCTCACAACGTGTTGATGCGAGTTCCAGTAGAAAGTCGTGTTGGTCGCAGCATTATCGGCGAACAAATTTTGGTAACCCTTGCCGATAACGCACTAGCAGTGGAATTCCCGGTCAAGGTATATTCCACCTTGGGTGGCAGGACCGACTCCAGGAAGGTTTCGCTTCTCCCTATTCTTGGCATGGCCTTATTGGGCGGCCTGATACTCAATTTGATGCCTTGCGTTCTGCCGGTCCTAGCCATCAAGATAATGAGTGTCATTCAGTATGGGGGCCTGAAAAGCCGGCAAGTGCGCGCGAACTTTCTCGCCTCGGCGAGCGGCATAATACTGTCATTCTTGCTGCTAGCATCTGGCACAACAGCACTGAAGCTCACGGGCGCCGCCGTGGGCTGGGGCATGCAGTTTCAGGAACCGTTATTCCTCGTATTCCTGATTTTGGTCATCACGATGTTCGCCTGCAACCTTTTCGGTTTTTTTAACATACCAGTGCCAGCCTGGGCCGGACGACTCGGCCGGACAAATGAAGCCGGCTTGAACGCCCCGACCGTCAGTAGCAGTTTCTGGATTGGGGCATTAGCAACATTATTGGCGACCCCCTGTTCTGCCCCGTTCCTTGGAACTGCTGCAGGATTTGCATTGAGCAGGGGACCAATTGAGATTTTTATAGTTTTTGTCACCCTCGGAATTGGGATGGCGACACCTTATTTGGTGCTAGCCGCAATACCTGCGTTTGCCACACACCTGCCCAAACCAGGAGCTTGGATGATTTGGGTGCGTAACCTGATGGGTGTTAGCTTAGTTGGAACAATAATTTGGCTATTATCAGTTATTACGGCACAAATCGGCTATTGGGGGGCCATAACCCTGGGAATCCTCATGGTAACGTGCGGAGTTATATTGGGGTTGGCCAAAAGAGGAGAAACGGCTGAGGGTCGATTCTCTCTTGGAACGATCGGTCTAATAAGCGTCATCGCTCTAATAATTCCGCAAGCAACTTCATCGCTAAGTTCTGGGACCAATAATGAGAAAATTAATGACAGTTATTGGGAAAAATTGAATGTGTCGGCAATAGAACCCCTTGTCCAAGCAGGTAACACAGTATTCGTGGATATTACCGCTGACTGGTGTTTGACTTGTAAGGTGAACAAATCTCTCGTCTTAGACAAGGCCGCGATAGTCGACCAAATGACGCTGCCTGGTATTGTCGCGATGCGTGGAGACTGGACCAAACCGGATCCTATTATTGCGGAGTATTTAGAAAGTTTTGGTCGCTATGGCCTACCATTCAACGTGATATATGGGCCTGGCACCCCACTCGGCCTTGTGTTGCCCGAACTACTGAGTAAGGCTGCTATTTTATCGGGACTGCAACAAGCAAGGAGCACAGCCGACAGTGCTTCCAAACAGTAGTCCAATTGCACCTTAGCCAACGCCAAACGAATTTTAGCCACCCTATTATCCCTTGGCGCAGCCTACATACCTGCTATTTATAGTGAAATTGATTCGCAAAGCAGAAGCGTCTCCGTTGATTAGGCTGAGCATAGTCTGAAGATGGAAAGATATTGGGGAGATATGAGCTATGACCATCAAAATTGGTGACAAGGTTCCATCTATCGCGTTTAAGCATCTGGGGCCGGACGGTATGGAGGATATCTCCACACAGCAAATTTTTGACGGCAAAAAAATAGTACTTTTTGCGGTACCTGGGGCGTTTACTCCCACATGTTCGGCCAAACATGTGCCAGGATTCCTGGAACATGCAACCGAGATAAAGAATAAGGGTGTGGACCAAATAGTCTGTTTGTCGGTTAACGATCCTTTTGTTATGGACGCCTGGGGCAAAGATAGGGGCACAGGGGAAAGTATTTTGATGCTTGGTGATGGTAATGGTGACTTTACTCGCGCAATCGACTTGGGCCTAGATGGTTCAGGGGTTGGGTTAGGCGCCCGTTCGCAACGTTACGCAATGATCGTCGAAAATGGAACAGTGACAACACTCGAAGTAGAAGACGGGCCGGGCCTCACCGTTTCTAGTGCCGAAAATATATTGAGCAAGCTCTAATTGTCTGATCGAGGCTGGCGGAAGAACACAACCCCACACCGCCGTCAATACTGAGCTTTAACATTCAGTCTGCCACCCAAATCTCTGAATGCACCGAACTGAGATCATGCCGTAAGGGAAAAGGATTCAATTTTAAACAGCTACTCCGCAAACGCCCTGTCACGAAAATTCTAGAATTTCCTCAGCGGACATCTTCAATACCGTGGCGTGCCAAGGCATCTGCGCGCTCATTCTCTGGGTGCCCGGCATGGCCCTTGACCCAAAGCCATTCAATTTGATGACGCTCGGAGATAGTTAGCAGACGTCGCCATAAATCAACATTTTTAACAGGCTTTTTATTCGCGGTTTGCCATCCATTTGCTTTCCAACCATCGATCCACTTTGTGATCCCATCACGTAGGTATACGGAATCCGTGTATAGGATGACTGCAGATGATTGCTTCAACGCCTCCAGGGCTTCAATTGCAGCCATCAATTCCATTCGGTTGTTGGTGGTCCAGGGATCACCACCACTCATTTCTTTTGCGTGACCACCGTATTTGAGAATGGCTCCCCAACCCCCCGGTCCTGGATTCCCCGAGCATGCACCGTCCGTGAATATCTCAATCACCTGCTTGCCCATCACATACTCAGTCTAAACCATATTCGCCTGGTCCCCGCACCTGTCGATGGAAACCAAGTTTATGAAAATACTCAAGAGGATCCTTGGGTCGAACCAGTGCGCCTTCAGGTGCGTTCAACCAATCATAAAGGCGCGTCAATAAAAACCGTAAAGCTGCCCCACGGCAAAGTAGCGGTAACGCTTTCAATTCGGCTCGTGAAAATGGCCTAACCCGTCGGTATGCGGACAACATCAAGCGGGCTTTGGTGGCATTAAAGGCACCATCCGGCTCAAAACACCAAGAATTTAGACAAATAGCCAAGTCATATGCAAATAAATCAGTACACGCGAAATAGAAATCGATCAAACCTGAAATTGCACCATTCACAAAAAGAACGTTGTCCGGAAATAAATCTGCGTGGATAATTCCCTGAGGCAGGCCGACCGGCCATGCGACACTCAGTTCCGTTATTTCGGCTTGAAGATCCTCCACCAGACCCGGCTTTACTTCGTCGGCGCGCCCCTCCACCCTGCTCAACAACTTTTGCCAGGTAGTTACTGAAAAATTGTTTGGCCTAGCCCCTGCGAAATCCTGGCCCGCCAGGTGCAAAGCGGCCAACTCTTTACCCAGACCACCACACCACTTAGCCCCGGGCTGAGGTTCGGCGGAACCACCCAAAAAAGTTAAAATAGCCGCCGGTTTTCCAGCAATTTCGCGCAACACCCTGCCATCATTGCCTGCCACTGGCACTGGGCATACAACTCCACGGGATGCCAAATATTTCATAAGATCAAGAAAAAAGGGCAGGTCATTTGGTTGAACCCGTTTTTCGTAAATGGTCAGAATGTAGCGACCGCGCCTAGTCGATAAAAGGTAGTTGGAATTCTCCACCCCTTCGGTGATCCCAACCGAGCTTAACAACTCCCCGAAATCATATGCGGCGAGAAAAGATTTTAACTCAGAATCACTGATTTTTGTGTAAACAGCCACAATCAAACCTGTTACTGGTAAGTGAACCTGACCTAACCGCCACGACTCACTTAGTGGCAGTAATATCGATCATATGAAATACTTCAGTCGGTGATAGTTTTGATTTTAAACTGGAACAGTTCTAACCATTTCTGCGAGTGTATAGCAAAAAATGTCTGATCCTGTCATAGCGCAAAAGGCTCCCTATGAGACCGAGGTACGGGCTGGGCAAAGCTACGCCTGGTGTCGCTGTGGACTGAGTAAAAAGCAACCGTTCTGTGACGGAGCCCACACGACCACAAATTTGAAACCAATCGTTTGGCGAGCTGAGGAGGATAGTACCGTCTATCTGTGTGGTTGCAAACAGAGCCAGAATAAGCCGTATTGCGACGGAAGCCACAGCTCGCTGTGACTCGAAGCTTCGTTTTCAAAAATATTGCTAGCGCATTTCATACTGGCCTGCTCATCGCATCCATCGGGATTCTCCCCGCATGCCAGGCAATCCCGATTCCGGATTTTGTTAAAGAAGCAGCAGACAACTGGCTTTCAGCCGCGACCATGGAGTGCCCAAAAGTTCGAATTCTCAAAGCTGGCCAACGCTACGTCCAATACCAAAGTGGTGCCGGCCGAGATATCACCGATATCGAATTGGATGTTCAAATCACCGAAGTAAAGTACACATGCGACCTCAGAAATCGCGGCGATGAGCGTCTTGCACCACAGGACGCACCCTGGAACATAGTTGTCGGCCTTGATATCTCATTCCGCGTTCGACGTGAGGTCCTCATCCAACAAGAAAAAATTGAAAATATTCCCTTTTTTGTCGCTCTGCTCGACCGATTCGGCCAAGTTGTCGAAAAACAGATATTCTCCACAAACCTTTCGTTCTCTCCGGAGACCAGCTCGGAATCACAAGTGCATAGAGAACACATAGTGCTCAAGATACCGATCCACGACGTAGCCATAGCTGCCAGCTACGAAACCGTAGTTAGTTTTCAACTTAGTCAAGAACAGCTTGACTTAACAAACAACCCTGAGGATCGTACGAACAGCCGTTGAATGTCCCCCGAACGCTTGGGAGTTGACGACGTTCGTTCCCACACTATCATCTCACCCCTAACAAATTCCCTCGCGGGAGAGACGGGGCACTCGATCAGGAGTTGGCACCCGCGCCGAAGGAGCAACCGCCCCGGAAACTCTCAGGCAAACGGACCGCATGGGAAGCGAAACTCTGGAAAGCAGGGATTGCGGCTGTTACGCGTAGTTCCTCACCGACGGGGTAAACCACTGGGACAGTGGTGAATCTCTCAGGTTCTCAGACAGAGGGGGCAATGCACGCGCGTGCACGTGTGCGGCTGTCGGAGAACCAAGTGAGTCAAAAAAAACCTGTGAACCGTTCCCTTAAGCAAACTCCCTTGTGCTCGCTGCACAAGACCCTTGGTGCACGAATGGGCACGTTCGCCGGGTTTGATATGCCGATAAACTATCCGACCGGCATAATAGCGGAACACCGCCATTGCCGAACAGCAGCATCCTTGTTTGACGTATCTCACATGAGCCAATTTTGTATTCGTGGCTCAAACGGCCTCGCAGAAATTGCAGCAGCGCTGGAGTTAATGGTACCGGGGGATATTCAAGGATTGCGACTCGGGCAATTACGTTACACGATGCTCACGAATGACCAAGGGGGGGTCATTGATGACGTGATCGTGGCTCGGGTCGCCAATCACTTTCATTTGATCGGAAACGCTTCTCGTTCTAAAACAGATAAAAAAATACTTTGCGACAAACTACCTGCCAGCATCTCGGTGACGCAGCTTGATAGGGCGCTTATCGCCCTTCAAGGCCCAAAAGCAGAAGAAGTTCTTGTTCGGCATATGCCTAAATTGCGTACCATAAATTTTATGTATGGGAATAAATTTGAGCTTGCCGGTGCGGAATGTTGGGTTTCCCGTTCCGGATACACCGGCGAAGATGGTTTCGAAATATCCGTTCCAGCAAATCAAGCCGTAGAAGTGGCTGAGCTGATTCTTGATGAGGAAGAAGTGAAGCCTGCTGGATTGGGAGCACGTGACTCCCTACGACTTGAAGCCGGTTTATGCCTCTATGGGCATGATTTAAACGAAACCATTACACCAATTGAAGCCGGCCTACACTGGACAATCAGTCGGCGAAGGCGAGCACAAAAAAACTTCCCGGGGGCGCATAAAATTTTACATCAGCTCATTGAGGGTCCCAAGCAACAACGGATTGGACTCCAACCAGCAGGAAATATCCTTGTACGCGAGGGAGCTAAAATCAACGACACGAATGGCAACAATATTGGGACCGTAACAAGTGGTGGCTTTGGCCCAACCATCGGAGGGCCAATAGCGGTTGGTTATATAGCCAAGGAGAAAATACACATGGGCGCCTGCCTGAAATTGCGAGTCCGAAATAAGGAAATTGAGGCTGCAATGACATCTTTGCCCTTTGTCCAACATCGCTATCGCAAATGATGGGAATACGGCCGTCGCAGGATACAATCGGTAAACAGGGACTAGCAAATGGTGAACATTAGATACACAACGGAACACGAGTGGATCCGACTCGAGCAAAGTTCCGGAGAAATCGTAGGCGCTGGTATTGTCGGCATAACTGATTACGCTCAACAACAACTGGGTGACATCGTTTTTGTGGAACTTCCAACCTTAGGGGCAGTGCTTTCTCAAGGAGATGAGGCCGCAGTGATCGAATCGGTTAAAGCGGCGAGCGAGCTATACAGTCCTGTTGGCGGAGAAGTAGTCGCGGTAAACGAAAATCTCACGGAACAACCGGCACTGGTAAATACCGATCCAGCTGGAAGTGGATGGTTCGTGAAGATACGGCTGTCAGACACTAACGAACTTAACGGCTTGATGGACGAAGCATCCTACCGAGCATTCGTTGATGACCTCGACTGACGAAGTCAGACACGATGCGATACCTACCTCATACTGCTGAAGACCGACGGGCCATGATGACAGACATCGGCATTGGCAGCATCGAGGAACTGTTTAAAGACGTGCCTAACGAAGCACGCCTAGATAGGCCACTTGAGCTACCAAACCACGCGGATGAACTCTCCGTAGAACGGCATATAACCGGCCTTGCAGCACAAAATGTTACTGCCGGAGCGGTTCCATGTTTCATAGGCGGCGGAGCATATCGTCATCATGTACCGGCAGCGGTTGATGCGTTGATACAGCGCGGTGAATTTCTCACGTCCTATACGCCTTACCAACCAGAGATTAGCCAGGGCACCCTGCAAGCTCTTTTCGAGTTTCAGACTCAAGTCAGTTTGATCACCGGCATGGAGGTGGCAAATGGCTCCATGTACGATGGCTCCACAGCCTGTGCAGAGGCCGTCTTGATGGCTGGGCGTGTTACCAAGCGTCAGCGTGCAGTACTTTCCGGCGGCCTCAATCCGCTTTATTGTGACGTTGTCGAGACATTGGCGCAATTTACTGGACTCGAAATTGAGAAGAGTAGACCTAATGCACCAACGCGTGGACACCACGACACCCTTGCGCTCGAGGCCCGTGTAAACAACGACACGGCCTGCGTGGTGGTCCAATTTCCTGATTTTTTTGGTGTAATCCGGGACTTTACTGCTCTCTCTGCACGTTGCCATGAACAGGGCACGCTACTAATAGTAGTGGTCACGGAGCCCGTCGCACTGGGCGCCCTCAAGGCTCCCGGCGATATGGGAGCTGATATCGTCGTCGGTGAAGGCCAGTCCCTGGGAGTCGGTCTGAATTTCGGTGGTCCGTATGTCGGGCTTTTTGCTACAAAAGAAAAATATTTACGGCAAATGCCAGGACGAGTGGCTGGCGAAACTCTAGACTCCGACGGAAAGCGGGGCTGGGTATTAACACTCAATGCACGTGAGCAGCACATTCGCCGCGAGAAAGCAACTAGCAACATATGTACCAACTCCGGTCTTTGTGCGCTTGCCTTTAGCATTCATCTCTCACTTTTGGGTGAAACTGGGTTTGCTCGACTTGCGGCCCTTAACCACTCCACTGCTCGGTCGTTGGCAGAAAAATTGGCTGGGTTGCAAGGTATCGAAGTCCTGAATGGCGCTTACTTTAACGAGTTTACGGTTCGCCTATCGCGTGAATCTGCCCCAGTTATAGAAGAACTCGCCCAAAAAAAGATACTCGCAGGCGTGCCGCTAAGTCGACTTTATCCGGATCGCAAGGATTTCAAAGATTTAGCTTTGATGACGGCTACTGAAACCACAACTGACTCGGACATCCAGGCTCTTCTTCAAGCACTGTCGGAATCCGTACTATGACCAATGACCGCAGCCAGGGTCGTCACCGACGAGCGAAAAAAGACAGTGTGGCGAATAACAGCTCGACGATCACCGGTAACAGAGCGCTACAAATTGAAGAGCCCTTAATTTTTGAGCAAGGAGCAAAAGGCCGCACCGGAGTTGACCTTCCTGCTCCCACCGACGAGAGTACAGCTGCTCTTGGCGGCCTTGAACGCGATAAACCGATCGGGCTTCCAGGACTATCTGAACCGGAGGTTGTGAGGCACTACACGCGTCTGAGCCGCAATAACTACGCAATCGATATAGGTTTTTACCCTCTCGGCTCGTGCACGATGAAACATAATCCACGCCTCAACGAGCGCCTCTCCCGTCTCCCGGGCTTGGCAGACATCCATCCGCTTCAACCAGAATCAACTGTGCAAGGCGGACTTGCATTGATCGAACAAGTATCAAATTGGCTTAAAATTTTAACTGGTTTTCCCGCCGTGGCAATGTCACCCGCAGCAGGCGCACAAGGCGAATTATGTGGACTCATGACCATCCGAACCCATTTAATGGCACGCGGAGACCCACGGACCGTAGTGCTCGTACCAGATTCCGCACACGGAACGAATCCAGCGACTGCTGCAATGTGTGGTTATCAGATTGAGTCAGTTCCGTCCAACCAGAGGGGTCGCGTGGACCTGAACGCACTTCAGGCACGCCTCGGACCGGACATCGCAGCCTTAATGCTGACCAACCCAAACACCTGCGGATTGTTTGAAGAGGAAATAATCGAAATCGCGGCCGCCGTGCACGATTCTGGCGCGTTATTCTACTGTGATGGCGCAAATTTTAATGCGCTGGTGGGGAAAGTGCGACCTGCAGACCTTGGCATAGACATTATGCACTTGAACCTGCACAAAACGTTTTCGACGCCGCACGGTGGTGGTGGACCAGGGGCCGGGCCGGTTGTCATGACAAACGAACTAGCTCCCTACGCACCCCTACCCTGGTTGTTACGAGAAGGTGAAACACTGCTGCTGATCGAACACCCAGAACGACAAGCAAAAACTTCGTTTGGCCGGATGAGGGCATGGCATGGACAAATGGGCATGTTTGTTCGTGCATTAGCATACATGCTCAGCCATGGCGGGGATGGCTTACGCCAAGTTGCGGAAGATGCAGTTCTTAACGCGAATTATCTTCGCGTGGGTCTAGAGGGAAAATATACCATGCCATATAGTGGCCTCTGCATGCATGAGGTGCTTTGCGACGACGAGTTTATTAAGGATACCGATATAACTACGCTTGATATTGCTAAGACGCTTATCGACGAAGGCTATCACCCGATGACAATCTATTTTCCATTGATTGCCCACGGCGCAATGCTGATAGAACCAACGGAAACAGAAAGCCGTCAGACTCTTGATCAATTTATCAAAGTGCTACGTGCTATAGCGGACCAAATCAGCTCAGGAGATTCAAAAAGATTCCACCGTGCACCGTTGCATGCCCCGCGTCGACGACTGGATGAGACTCGGGCCGCGCGGCAGCCAAACTTGCGTTGGAAAGAGTCGACCCCAACATCCTCACCAAGGAAGTGAGAACTAGCCAATACCGGAAAGAAAACCGAGCCTCTACAAGAATTCTTTCAAGGGGATTCTCGTACCATCATGCCAATCTTAGACTTAACTCAACAGACATTACGCACTGCACAACCGAAGCCTGCCAAGGATTTAAGCGGAGACACAAATTGACCATATTATCCATATGGATAACCACGCCCATCTACGACACCTGTCGTAACCTCGTCCCAAGGTCCTCGATTGAATCATCGATAAGCTTAGTCGCCTGACTTTGGTTAAGATTCTGTGTAATCATATATTCGACAGCCGCCATCGCCATCTCAGAAGCAGCAACGCGAACCTCGTCCACCATCTGAACCTCAGCACGTGCGATATTTTGCGCCGTCTGTTTTTCGCGTTGAAGAAGCTGTGCCGCTAGACGCGTCCTGGCAGCCTCTAACATAAGCGCGCTGTCTCGGCGCGCACGCTCAAGCATTGCTTCGGTCTCACCGTCAACGCCTCGTTGCTGTCGTTGATATTGTGCCAGCAGGCTTTGCGCTTCCTCTCGCAATCGCGCCGCAGCATCAAGTTCTTCGCGAATGCGGGTAGCGCGCGCATCTAACGCCACAGTGATCGCCAGGTTGGCCTTCTTAGCTACTAGGGCTATAAAAATAAGGAACGCGACCAGAACCCAAGTCTCCGGATTCTCTAACAAATGTTCCATGGTTCTCCCCGATTAGGACTTCCTGACAACATCGACAGCGGCTCGCGCCTGTTCTTCCGAAACTTCAAGCCCGATAAACTTTTTTACTCCCGAACGCGCAGAAACACCTGCAGCAACAACTACTTCGTCCACAGCTTGTGCCATAATATTTCGTATCCGACGCTCGCTCTCAGCCACTTTATTTTCTAGCTGCCCTTTAAGAGCATCCAGGCGCTGCACTGTTTCACGCTGGAGAGTCTCGCGCGCCTCCGACAAAATTATCTCTGTTTTCGCGTGTGCCGCCGCCATCAAGGATTCATATTCAGCTAGTGCGACCGTTGCTTCATCACGCAATTTCTCAGCTAACTCTAAATCCTGATCTAGCCGACGTTGACGACTTTCCAAAATGTCGGTGATACGTGGCAAAGCTAACCTCGCCATCAAAAAATAAAGGGTGGCGAAGGCAAAAATTGACCAGGCAATTTGCGGAAAATAGTCTGCGAATTCCATCTGAGGCACGGCAGTCTCCTTCTATCGTCGATAGAACGACATAAAACCGTCAGCCAAATAAAATAAGAAATGCCATCACCAAAGCGTACAACGCCACCGCCTCTGTTAACGCAAATCCCAACAACACATTACCAAACATACGTGGCGCGGCCGCTGGATTCCGAATGCCACCAGCAACGTAATGCCCGAAGATGGTCCCGATCCCCACGCCGGCTCCGGCTACTCCAATCGTGGCTAACCCAGCACCGATAAGTTTCGCGGCTTCTACATCCATGAGTTTTAAATCCCTTACGTTATAGACAACAACTTTCTGTTCGAGTTGGCCAAATCAATGGTGCAAATGTATCGCATCATTGATGTACAGGCAGGTTAAAACAGCGAACACGTACGCCTGCAAAAACGCAATCAAAGTTTCCAACGCGAACAACAAAACAATAAATATTAAGGGCGCCACCCCCATTAAGCCCAGTGCCACTACAAACCCGGCAAAGACCTTTAACATAGTGTGCCCAGCCATCATATTTGCAGCAAGACGCACAGATAGGCTGATTGGGCGGGACAAATAGGAAATGAATTCAATTGGGACTAAGAGCGGAGCCAAATAAATAGGCACCCCGGGAGGAAGAAAAAAGCCGAAAAATTTAAGACCATGCCGAACAAAGCCGAGCACAGTAACTCCAATAAAAATCGCACCGGCAAAGACAAACGTAACAATTATGTGGCTGGTGACCGTAAAACTATATGGAATTAACCCGAGAACATTGCAAAATAAGAGAAACATAAACAAGCTAAAAACAAACGCAAAATACGGCCGTCCTTCAATCCCAATATTGTCTCGAACGCTTTTGGCAACGAGTTCATAAGCAAGCTCAACCATAGATTGCCAACGCCCCGGCACCATAGCGTGGCGACGTGCCCCCACCATCAAAAACAGCGTGATGGACGCAACCGCTATTACCATCATTAACGAAGAATTCGTAAATGAGACGTCAACCCCACCAATATCAAGCTCAACTAACCTCTTGATGGCAAACTGTTCTAAGGGGCTATGCTCTGCCGCCACAGGGATCTCCCTCCATACAAACTAAATCACTCCATCGTCGGCCCTGGATTCGAATCGCCGCGCCGCACGATAAGCGTTCAACATGCCGGCCGCACATCCTATCAGCAAGAACACGAGCATAAACCAGGGACGAGTTCCAAGCCATCGATCGACCAACCAACCCAGCCCCCCTCCAACAACCAAGGCAGCAAACATTTCCGTTGTGAGGCGCGCAGCCCACGCCAAGCCAGTCGACTGCTGACCAGTCGATTTGGTGTCGTCGCGCGCGTCTCGCGCCCGCCTAATCCGGGCATCGAGCCCCTCGATTGGTGGAGGTAGATCATCTCGTTTCATCAAACCCCCCAGTGCCCCTTCACCAGTAATCCTGGCTCAAAAGCGGCTGCACCATAAGTGCTGTCCGGAATACTGTCAAGCCACCGCCAGAATACTGTAACCATTTGATATAAAATGATAAAATACAGAACAAAACTTATTCAGCAGCCTTAAGACGACCCCCACCATGCAGGTCGACAGAGACCAGCTGAGAAACACCGTTTTCACTCATAGTAACCCCAAACAATCGATCCATTCTCGCCATCGTTAGGCGATGATGCGTAATGACGAGAAAACGCGTGCGGCGCTGCCCGGCAATTTCATCCACCAGCGCACAGAAACGCTCCACGTTGGAATCATCCAGCGGCGCATCAACTTCGTCTAATACACAAATCGGTGCTGGCTTTGTCAGAAACACAGCAAACAACAAAGAAAGCGCTGCAAGCGCCTTTTCGCCACCGGACAAAAGTGACAATGCCTGTAATCGCTTTCCGGGCGGACTAGCCATGATTTCCAAGCCTGCCTCAAGCGGGTCATCGTCGCCAATTAGCGCTAATTTCGCACGTCCACCCCCAAACAGACGCACAAAAAGTACCTCAAAATGAGTATTCACCTGCTCAAACGCCGCAAGCAATCGCTGCCGACCTTCACGATTGAGTGACGCGATCCCATTACGCAATCGAGAAATTGCCGAAATCAAATCAGTACGCTCGACCTCTAGCGTATCAATCTGCATTGACAATTCGTTCGCTTCCTCATCGGCCCGTAAATTGACCGAACCCATATTTTCTCGTTCGCGAAGCAAGCGCTCCATTTGTTTTTCAACAGCACTAAACTCGGGCAACTGATCCGGAGACTCGATTTCCGAAAGTTCCAAAGCGTCCGATGGGTTACAACCCAAACGCTCCTCTATCTGTTGCACCTCAACCGCACGTAACGCTAGCGCCTGGTCCCGTTTTCCCGCTACCCTAGCCTTCCCCTCACGAGAGTCTGCAAGAGCCTCGTTAGATGCCCGTACCGAAGCATCACAAGCCTCTAAATGCGCTTCTGCCGTCGCAAGCTCTTCTGCAGAATTCCTACGCGTATGCTCCGCGTTCACAGATAAGTCCAACAAACTTTCATGTCGACTTTTCAAATCTGCCGGCTCGGCGAGTAAGCCTTTCAATTCTTTCTCCAATATAACGTGACGCGATATTAATGATTCGATTTGGCTTTCAGCACCCCCATCTCGGCTCCGCCAGAGCTTAGCTTCTTCTTTTATCGCCCCTATACGTTCAGAATAGGCCTGTTGATTCCGAATCAGTTTCTCCTGGCGACGTAAATGACCTTCCAAGTTCTGACGTTGATCCGTCAGAATCAGACGTTCTTCATTCAGTCGTGTACTTGTTTCACTTGAACTAGGCAGGGCTCGAACATCTTCATCAAGAGCTCTTTTTTCTGACTCTGCATCGGCTTGATCCGTATTAAGTTGGTCCAAAATATTCGCCAGCACTTCAAGCCGTGCGCGGTCATCGGCCAGTGCTTCGACGGAAGACGCAAACGCTTCACGTTCTTCAATTAAATCTTTATCCGACATCATCGATAATGCACGCGATTCTGACTCACCAACTCGCGCCAGATTTGCCGCCTTGCTCGCTTCATTTAATAAGGCTTCCGACGCTGAATGGTCTTTGGTTACCTGTGAGAGTCGGTTCTCAACTCCTTCTAAGGAGCTTTGCAATGACTCCAGTTGGCTGCGTTGGCGAAGTCGAAGGGTCGACGTCGAAGCGGTGGCTGCAACCGAAAAACCATCCCAGCGCCACATATCACCGGCAAGACTGACCATCCTTTGGCCTTGGACAAGTTTGCTCGCCAACAACCAACCTTCCTCCGCGTCAGTAACCACGCCGATTTGTGCTAGCCGAAGCGTAAGCTCTTCTGGTGCATCAACAAAATCCGAGAGTAAACTTACCCCTTCAGGCATAGGCTGGCGCGGACCTTTCTCATCTGCCATCCGCCAAGAAGCGGGCGCCGCCTGGTCAAGCGACGCGGACAAATCATCGCCCAAGGCGGCTCCAAGGGCAGTTTCATAGCCATCCACAACTTTCAGCTGATCAATTACGGCCGCACCCACATCGCCCATGTCAGAATTGTCGGGAACATAGCCGTGGTGGCCATTAACCGTCTTAGTCAGAGCTTCAATTTCTGCCACTAGGCGGCTACGCTTGACACCTACAGAAGCCAACAATCCACTGCTATCACGTTCAGCTTTCTGCGCCCTATCCAGTTCTCGATCTGCTAAATCTCTCTCCCGCACGGCGTCCTCAAGTAACCCACGCAGGCGGTCTACCTCCTCCTGCGTGGGTTTGACCTTCTCACGATCATCCTGTTTGGCAAAACGCTCGGAACGTTGTTCGATTTCTTTCTGTTCAGCCACAAGGTCCAAAACACGTAGCGCAAATCGCGACAGACGGTCCTCTATGGTAGTAGCGCGCTGGGCAAATCCTCGACGAGTAGTATCGGCCGCCGCCACCTGTTCCGTTAGCGCAGCAACCGTAGCCTCTAACTCATTCACCGACGTTCGAACAGCAGTTGCCTGAGCGTCCGCATCCCTAAGTGATTCAGTATCGGCAACTTTTCGCGCGAGAAGCTCTTCGGATTGTATTGTTAAATTTGCCAATCTCGTCGCCGCGTCACCCCGAAGTATTTTCTCTCGATCGATGTCTGCCAAGAGCACTTCGATTTGTTCTTTCACAGCATCGGCTCGTTCCTCTACCCGTCGTTTTTCCTCATCAAGCTGCTCACATTCAATTGCTAGACGCTGAACTTTGGCGGCCGCGTCTGTCTCCATACGCCGTAGGGTCGGTAAACATGCCGCCGCATCGGCCTGTTCTGTCGCAGCAATTGTTGCCTTTTTTGCTTGTGTTAATACCTCCTGATCAATCTCTCGTAGCTGCAAAGTAGTTTCGTGCACCTCTGAATCAGCCTGTGCCCAACGACTGTACAACAGCATTGCCTCGGCCTTGCGAATCCGGCCACTAAGACTCCGGTAACGCGACGCCTGGCGGGCTTGTCGCTTTAGCCCCTGAAGCTGGCCCTGAAGCGCCACTAGCACGTCGTCCAATCGTTCGACATTAGTGTCTGCCGCCCGTAAGCGCAGTTCGGCTTCATGCCGACGCGAATGCAAGCCTGTTATTCCAGCGGCTTCCTCAAGCAAATGACGCCGCTGATCGGGCTTTGCGTTAATGACTGCGCCGACCTGTCCTTGGCTGACGATCGCTGTCGAACGTGCGCCAGTGGCTGCATCTGCAAATAGGAGCTGTAGATCACGCGCCCGCACTTCCTTTGAATTGATCCGGTATGATGATCCGGCCCCACGTTGGATATGGCGCGACACAGCAATGGGCTTCCCATCATTATAAGCTGCAGGCGCATCACGATCTGGATTTTCGAGATGCAGTTCGACAGTGGCCTTATTGCGTGCTGGCCGTGAGGCTGTGCCGGAGAAAATTACATCGTCCATCTCCCCACCACGAATTTGTTTGGCAGACGTCTCACCCATGACCCAGCACAAAGCCTCAACAAGGTTTGATTTGCCACAACCGTTGGGCCCCACAATTCCGGTGAGACCAGGCTCAATTAATAGCTCTGTTGGATCGGTAAACGACTTAAAGCCGTTGAGTTTGAGACGCGAAAAATGCACGCTGTTGACCTTACGCGGCCGCCCACCACGCCCACTACGGACATGTCGTCTGGACCTGACCCCAATATATCGTGAATTTTTCTTAAATCACTACTAAATATAGGTTCTTAACGTCATATATGTAAGTTCTGACTATAAACCGCGCCCACAGAGGTCATTGGCTTGCCGCAGCAATCAACTCAGCAAACGTTTCCTCGCTCGGAATGCCGGTTATTAGCTTCTTGCCAATGGCAAAACTAGGTGTCGATTCGATATCGTATTGATTTTGCGAATCGAGCCGAGACTGAATAATCTGATCAGCTAACTCTTCATCTCTCAGACAGCTGTCGAAACGGGCCTTTCCCATACCAGCGAGTTGAGCAAGCAACGCCAAGCCTTTTTCTGCTGGCTCTGTGAACACCCAGTGCTCCTGACGCTCAAACAAAAGGCCTAGATAAGCAAAATACTGGTGTGGTTCTGCACAACGCGCAACCATTGAGCCCAGCAGCGCTGGTCGGTTCAAAGGAAAATCACGGAATATAAATCTCACTTTCCCGGTGTCGATAAAATTTTTCTTAAGCCACGGGAAACGCTCCTTGTGGAAAACGGCACAATGAGGACAGCTCAGCGAGGCAAATTCAATGATCGTAACCGGGGCATCCGGATTCCCCAGCACAGGGTCAACCAACCCGTCGGCAGAAAGCACCGAGCCGGGGAAAAACAAAAACACCAAGGTCACTAAAAATGGTTTAAGAGTCATGGATTTTCCGCCACAGCTAAGAAATAACTATAACCACATGAAAGTGTTGTCGCATCCCAATCAAGTATTTTCTCCATGCGAAAGCGGGCCCTGTCGAATGGAAATTCGCGATACGGCACGATATCCAAAATGGGTCGCTATGCGTTCCAAAAGTTGCGGTTCAAGATGTTGTAATTCAAGTGCTACTGGTCCATCGACGCGCAGAATTAATACACCTTCCCGCGAAATTTTTTCTGGACAACTTTTGGCCGCCAATGCCTCTCCGACAATATCAGTCCAGTTGGTCAAAATCGAGGCCTGGTGGAACCCGCGGTCACGAAACACCGAACGGGTTAGTTTCGGCACCATTTGAGACAGGCGTAGGGCTCTCGATGTCATAACAAGGGCTCCGGTGGCCGCAGCATCGGATTCGGGTTCAATAATGAGTAGTGTACACTATGAATCATGAATACACCTGAAAATGACATGATCCCAGAAAGAAATAAAGCCACACATACTAACGAAACTGCAACCTTGTTGTTGGATTGGTACGACAAGTACAGGCGCACTTTGCCGTGGCGGGCACTGTCAGGTGAAAAACCTGACGTCTACAAAATATGGTTGAGCGAGACTATGTTGCAACAAACCAAAGTCGCAACTGTGATTTCCTACTACCAAAACTTCATCCGGAAGTGGCCATCCTTAGCTTCGTTGGCTGATGCTACACAAGACGATGTTTTGAGAGCGTGGGCAGGCCTTGGGTACTACGCAAGAGCCCGCAACCTTTATGCCTGCGCACAGATAGTGATGCACAAATATGGTGGCGATTTTCCGGATACGGAGGAGGGATTGCGTTCCCTACCTGGGGTTGGTCCATACACGGCGGCCGCAATAACAGCGATTGCTTACGACAAACCCGCAGTTGTGGTTGATGGAAATGTAGCGCGGGTCATTTCACGTCTCTTTCGGGTCCCGAAACCCATACCAGAAGCCCCAACTCTATTACGCGAACTCACTGCCAATATCACTCCGCAAGATCGACCCGGAGATTATGCGCAGGCGATAATGGATTTAGGCGCAGTCATTTGCACTCCTCGTTCCCCAAAGTGCATCGAGTGTCCGTGGGCAGAGATCTGCGAAGCCCGCGCAACAAAAACACCTGAATACTGGCCAAGACGAAGGCACAAGGCCAAAAAACCGATGCGTTATGGTGTTGCCTTTTGGGTGGAACGCTCTGATGGAGCCGTCATGCTTCGCCGAAGACCCGACAAAGGTATATTTGGCGGCATGACGGAAATCCCGAATTCTGGATGGCATGACCAGCCTTTATCAGAGCGTCTTGTCCGGAGCCACGCACCAATAGGCGCTCGTTGGGTAAACATCCCGAAATTAATAAACCACAGTTTCACCCATTTCGATATGGAGATAACCGTGCTCACCACGAGGTCAGACAATGCACCGGAGGATTCATTCTGGTGTGCTAGGGAAGCAATCAAGTCGGAAGCTTTACCGAGTCTAATGCGTAAAATTGCTGCGCTTGTTCAAGCGACACAGGCCAATTGACAACTCCAGCACTCATTGCTGTCTAGCGAGCTGCCGCCGGCACAATTTCTGCTCTTATTTTTTGGCGCAAAAGGTCAATAGGACGAAGTTTTCCACGATCGTCATAGAACCAGAATGCCCAACCATTACAACTGGAGGCACCCTGAAGGGCCGCCGCCACACCATGAATAGAGCCAGTGACATCTCCTGCGACTAGAGAGCCATCAGCGCGGACTTTAGCCGTTATGCGCCGACTATGGTCATAAAGAATAACGCCAGGAGACAACATTCCCCGCTCGATCAAATTACCAAAAGGAACACGGGGTAATGACCTCTTCGACGGGGTGGTCTGTATTTCCTCATTACCTCTCGGTTTAGCCTGGGCCAATCGTCTGCGTGCCAGTGCCACATACTTTGGGTCACGCTCGATACCCAGATATCGCCTGCCAAGCTGCTTGGCAACTACGCCTGTGGTGCCGGTGCCAAAAAAAGGGTCCAATACTAGGTCGTCAACGTTGGTGGTCGCGAGCAGGACGCGATAGAGCAGAGCTTCAGGTTTTTGCGTCGGATGAGCTTTGTGATTACCCTGACGCAACCGCTCTCTGCCAGCGCAAATTGGCAATGACCAATCCGAGCGCATCTGAATATCTTCATTGAGCATCTTCATGGCCTGGTAATTGAATGTATAATGCTTTTGATCCTGGCTCTTCGCACACCAAATTAACGTCTCGTGTGCATTCGTAAAACGTCGACCACGAAAATTAGGCATTGGATTTGTTTTGCGCCAGATTACATCGTTGAGGATCCAGTATCCGAGATCCTGAAGCACCCGCCCTATCCGAAAAATATTATGATAACTACCAATGACCCAAAGACTTCCGTGTTCTGAAAGCAGGCGGTGGGCGGCGGTCAACCACGCCCGTGTAAATTCATCGTAATCGGCAAAACTATCAAAATGGTCCCACTCATCGGTGACGCCGTCAACGAGGCTATCATCTGGCCGCCTTAAATCCTGTGGCAGCTGCAGATTGTATGGCGGATCAGCAAATATTAGATCCACCGATCCGGCGTCAAGACGCTCCATAGTGGATATACAATCCCCGGTCAGTATCCGCCCATACGGCAAATCATCGACCGGATCCCCATCCCGTGACATGAGTCCTCCTTGCGACTCAATCGCTTATTTTCCCAACCTACTGTCAAATCTTCGAAAAAATTTACAGCTCGTTGAATCTTAAACTTTTAGCGATGTCTCGTGCAAGTGTCTGGCAGGCATCATGTCCAACGTTAATGTGGGACACCCACCCTCAATATTTATTGATTTGTCCCAAAACGCGGGCCACCGGAACAAAACTCCTCCGATGATGCGGGGTTACACCAAGACTAGTTAGTGCTCTCAGATGCTCTGCGGTAGGGTACCCGACATTCCTTTCCCACCCGTAACCAGGATAGCCACGTGCTAGCTTCAGCATCAGCTGATCGCGCGTAACTTTTGCCACAATTGAGGCAGCGGCGATTGATAGGGAGCGGCGGTCACCCCCAACGACTGTGCGCGTAGCACAGCCAAGCGCCGGCGACTGGTTGCCATCCACCAGGGCCACCGCAGGTGCCGGCTTTAACTCAGCTACCGCCCGCTCCATAGCCCTAAACGTGGCCCTTAGAATGTTTACTTTGTCAATTTCAGCAACGCTAGCCAAACCTATTCCGACCACGGCCTGAGATTTAATACGGACACACAGGTGCTCCCGTTTTGACCGGCTTAAAGTTTTTGAATCCTGGATCCCGTCCGGCGTTCGTTCCTGGTCCAAAATCACCGCAGCAGCCACAACAGGGCCTGCCAGTGGCCCTCGACCAGCTTCGTCGACCCCACAGATCAAACCTCTTAATTCACCTTCAATAGAGAAGTTAGGTGCGGTGTGCCGTCCGTCCATAACCTTCAAACTATACCCCGATCCAAAGACCTTAAAAAAGTTCTCCTTGGTTGCCTGGAACATTGAAGAGGGTGCAGTCTAGGGTAGCGCGATCAACATTCAGTTGAAAACGTCGAACCGCATTATGGAACCGATCCGCAATCATTTTTGCATACTGCCCGCTTCCCTTCTGTCGCACGCCGAAATTTGCATTGTACACCCTGCCACCATGAACTTCGCGTACCAACGACATCACTCGCGAGAGCTTGTACGGCTCATGAACCGCCAACCACTCCGCCACAAGATCTTTTACCTCATGAGGTAAACGTAAAATCACATATCCACATTCTCGCGCTCCAGCCGTCGCCGAAGCTCGTAATATCGACTCAATTTCCGTATCCGTTAAGCCTGGGATAACTGGCGCAACCATCACCCCCGTGGGTATGCCAGCAGCGCACAACTCTCGAACGGCGCTTAAACGTGACTCGGGAGTGGAGGCACGGGGTTCCAGCTTCGTTGCCAATCCGCGACTCAGCGTCGTCACGGAAAGAAATACCTTAATCAAACCACGCCGAGCCATGTCTGCCAATAAATTCAGGTCTCGCGTGACCCTCGCCGACTTAGTAACAATGCTCACAGGGTGATTAAATTCGGATAGGACCTCCAGTATTGAACGCGTTATTAGCGCTTTACGTTCTATTGGTTGATAGGGGTCAGTATTCGTGCCCAGAGCAATCGTCCTACACTTATAGTTGGGCCTAGACAACTCTTGCCGCAACAGTATTCCTGCCTCCGGTTTAACAAATATACGGCTTTCAAAATCTTTCCCGGCAGACAATCCTAAATAGTTGTGGCACGGTCGGGCGTAACAGTAGACACACCCATGTTCGCAACCTAAATAAGGGTTGATCGACTGGTCGAATGCGACGTCCGGCGACTTATTCGTCGTAATAATAGAGCGAGTGCGGTCAACGCCCAGTTGCGTTACGGCCACTGTACCCCCGTCCGATCCTCCCTCTTCATCGTCACCCACGGCCCACGTGGTAACTTTCTCAAACCTCCCGGGCGGATTCGAAACTGCACCTCGGCCTTTGCAAACCTTCTTTACAGAACTGCTCCGCATCCCCATAGAATAACTCAAAGATGGAACAAAACAAGAACATTTTAAGGGAATCACCGAACCAACACCCGTGCTATAGGGTTAATTATGAAAAACAATAATAATTTTTCAAGCCCACCAATTGGCTCACAACTTAGCGCAATCATACCGACGCTCAATGAAGCAGAAAATTTGGGATTATGCCTACGTGCTATCGCCGATGTTGTAGGCGAGTTAATAGTCGTCGATGGTGGTTCCTCGGACAGCACAGCATCGGTTGCATCGCGCTACAATGCTCGTTGGATTACCGCGAAAAGGGGGCGTGGGTCCCAACTTGCAATCGGCGGGGCCGCGGCAACGGGTGACTGGTTGCTATTCATCCATGCAGATACCGTACTTCAGAGTGGTTGGGAACGATCCGTGTATGAATTTATCGATGAGGCCCGTGAAGATGAAGTTGCCGGTGTATTCCGATACCGAAACGACCTACACGGTTTCGCAGGAAGAGTATTGGAGAGCTACGTTGCGTGGCGGACTTCGTTAGGACTCCCGTACGGTGACCAATGTCTTTTGATTAGTCGATCACACTATCATCGGCTAGGTGGCTTCTCAGATTTCCCGATCATGGAGGACATTGAGTTTGCCCGTCGTATTGGACGGCGGGGCCTCCGTGTTTTGCCCGTATTGGCCGTTACTTCTGGCGTACGTTATCGCAGCTTCGGAATATTTTGCCGGGGTCTGAGAAATCTTTTCTGCCTTGCACTATATTTTATCGGCCTGCCCCCCAGATTGATTGCCAAACTTTATGGCTAAGCCCGAAAACGATGCTGCCTAAACATTTGATGATCTTCGCCAAAGCGCCCCGACAAGGCGCAGCCAAAACACGTCTTGCATCCAAACTGGGCCAAAGCACCGCATGCCAAATTTCGCGGATTATCGCGTCCTCTGTTATCAAGCGTTTAGCAAATGACAAACGCTGGAACTGCCTGCTGGCAGTAACGCCTGATGAATTTGCATCTGTAGGTCGCTTCTGGCCGTACGCTGCAAAGCGGTGTCCCCAAGGGGACGGTAATCTCGGCATCCGAATGGCGCGTCAGTTCCGGAAACTGCCGCCTGGCCCACTAGTGATTGTGGGGAGCGACATACCGTCCCTCAAGCCAGCACATATAGCGAGCGCATTCCAAGAACTCGGCAAAGCGCATTTCGTGTTTGGACCCTCACGCGATGGAGGGTACTGGCTCATCGGAACGCGCCGACGCCCAAACATAATAACACCATTCTCCAATGTAACTTGGTCGAGTCCGACCGCCCTGGCAGACACATTACGAAATATCGACCGACGTTACCGGATAACGCTACTAGAAGAGCTGGAAGATATCGATGATATCGCGTCCTGGCGCAGATGGTATAAGCGTAAGGTCACACGGACCGGTTCACCGCACTGACTTTTTCGTTAAGGCGCGGCATGAGCTCGACGAAGTTACAAGGTCGAAAACGATTATCAAGCTGGTGAACAAGAATCTCGTCCCACGCGTCTTTGCAGGCATTTGGTGATCCAGGCAAAGCAAACATGTAAGTGCCGTGGCAAACACCCGCGGTAGCGCGCGACTGGATAGTCGAAGTTCCAATTTTTTGAAAGGAAAGCATCCTAAAAAGCTCTCCAAAGCCCGGCACTGGCTTGTCATACATAGCTTCAAATGCTTCTGGGGTAACGTCGCGGCCCGTAACGCCCGTTCCACCAGTTGCCAATACCACATCTATTTCCGGGTCCTTAACCCATTTAGTTAAATGGGCAGTGATTAAATGTTTTTCGTCCGGAATTATCGCCCGATCTGCTAGATGATGACCTACTCCCTGTAAACGTTTGACGAGCAACGAACCTGACTTATCATCCATTTCGGTGCGGGAATCAGAAACCGTCAACACCGCTATATTGACCGGAAGAAAGGAACGACTATCGTCAATCTTCGGCAAATTGAGCCGCCTTCTTTGTTTTGCCCGTATCAACGTAGCGTGGCCACTCGCCGGCCACGATCGACTGGAGCGACAATCCCTCCTGACCTAACCGACTTCTATAAATTCCCAAATTGGTGAGTACTCGGCGAAGAAACCAGCGCGTCTCACGCGACGGAACGCTTTCTATAAACAAGAGCGGATCGTCACGATAGTCCACTTCCTCCCTCCATCTCTTAAGCGTCGTAGGCCCGCTATTGTACGCAGCCAACGCAAATAATAAATCTCCGTCAAACACCTCACTGCTTAATAAATGTCTAACATAACGCTGCCCAAGCTCAATGTTTAGTCGCCGTTCGTAAAGACTGTCCGCGTTGCCGTTGCCATGATAGCGATTCTTGCCGTCAACAAATGTTGCTGTCCGTGGCATCAATTGCATCAATCCGCGCGCACCCCGACGGCTTCGAGCACGTTCGTTGAAGATTGACTCCTGGCGCACAAGGGCGAGCAAAATCGCCTGGTCAACAAGGTAGCCGCTCTCTGGCTTCCAATTTGGTACAGGGTACAACGCTACTTCGTATGATCGACTAACTGCCTCCTCCAGCAATCCTCCAATTCTGATTTGCAGCGCAGGCAGATCGAGTGCCACCGCAAGGCGAAGAACTGCCTCCGAACGTTGAGTGTCGGCCTCCGGAAAATATTTGCGCAACTCGTCTTCAGCCAGCCGGTGCTTTCCCACTTCGACAAGTGCGATCGCACGCCGCACATGCTCAACCTTCAACAATTCTTCCAGATCCTTGGGACGCAAACCCAGCGGAGCCCAATCAAACGGAGGCTGCACCCCCAACGAATTTAATGCAAGCAAGCCGTACAAAGTGCGCGGCGACTCTGCAGCCTGGCGCAGCATTACCTCAGCCAAACCATGCCGCCCCACGGCCGCATGGACGCGGGCTGCCCAGTATGCACCTCCCGCTCTTAAGAACTCATCACTAGTCTCAGCTGCCGCCAGGAATTGAAAAAAAGTCATCGCGGCATCCAAATACCCCAGTCGCCAAGCGGCAAGACCAGAAATCCAATAAGCCTCGGGCACATATTTTCCCGATCTGCCGGCAGCACCTCCTGCAAATTTGAGCGCCTCCTCATCTTTGCCGTAGGCATAAAATCCGCGCCCAACATCGGCACTTAGACGGTCAAATACAGTCGGCGTCATCCAACTTTTTGTCTCGTATTCGGCAAGAACCCGCGATGCTGCCGTGGGCCTGCCGCGGCCAATCAATGATCGAACTGTGCTCGTTAATTTGGCAATACGCTTTTGTTGGGAAGCGCCCGATTGCCCACTGGACCGGCTAGCATCACCGTCTTCACGTTCTTCACCATAACCAGATAAATGGCCGCGCTTGTATCTTCGAGGCTCCGGCGCACTCTGCGGCCGTCGTTTCATCGCCAAGCGGTATATGCGATAGGCATCTGGATGGTCCGCATAATCCTCTAACCAAGAGGCAAGTTCGTCAAACTTGGAGACGTAATCTGTGGGATGCATGTAACGTTGAAAACGCACGTAGCCAAGCAGGATATCGTCACTAAGCTTCTCTATAAGTGCATCAGCAGCGGGCCACTGACCCAACTGTTGCAACTCATCAATCTCTCGATAAAATTTGACATCAACATCGGACAGAACTCTCGGTACATCGACCGACAAAACAAGATCATAGGGCTCGTAGGTAAGTGCCGCCACTCGGATATGGTCGCCCGATTCAAACGGAATTCTGGTGTTATTCGAAGCGCCTGTACCGAGAAACAATTCACGACCCGCAATGACGTTGGTGCCCGGTGACAACTCTGACGACACCACTCCCACGACTTGGCCAGTCGGCTCGGACACCGCCGCTCCAAGAGCCCAGTCCCCGCCCGACACCACCAAGGCGACACTCAATAAAGATCTTCGGATATTAAAGGATACGGGCATACCCAGGCTCCCCACTCCCCTGCAGGCTTCCCCTTTTCCGGTATAAGCTACGTTAGGCACTACAGCAAATGATCATTCAGGCACAGCAGACATGCGTTTTGGAAATGATCCAGTTTTGCTTTTATTGTTAGAGGTTTAAAGAAAATCTCTATGAAAACCAATCAAGAAAAAAATGATCATATATCTTCCTCCAACACCTTACGGTCTGCCAGTCGAGCCCGAATCGAGACTAGATCCTGCCACGTTTCACGCTTTTGGTGACCTTTGCGCAATAAAAATGCTGGATGAAAAACTGCCGTAGCATCGACAGGGACACCACTGTCGTCAGGACAATATTTATACCATTTGCCGCGTAAGCGAGTTATTCCCTCACTACGACTGAGCAAAGTTTTCGCAGCAATCCCTCCCACCAAAACTAGGACCCGAGGCCTAACTAAAGCAATGTGGCGCTGCACGAACGGCAAGCACAGAGCAATTTCTTCGTTGGTTGGGTTGCGATTCCCGGGCGGACGCCAAAATAGAATGTTACTTATGTAAGCTGATGTTCTATCCCGATCAATTGCAGCCAGCATTCGATCAAGTAAGTGCCCGGCTGCGCCAACAAACGGGACACCTTTTCTGTCCTCTTCTGCACCAGGCGCCTCGCCGACTAGCATCAAATCGGCACGCGGGTTGCCATCGGCAAAAACCGTGTTCATTGCTGTGCGTTTGAGCCCACATCCATCAAAAGTCTCTACCGCCAAACGAAGTTGATTGAGATTCTGACTTGCCGCCGCAGAGAGATGCGCCTCCTCGGTATTCGGCACAGCCGTGCCAATACCGGAACGGATCAATGGCGGCCTATCGGATTTCGAACTGACCTCCCTCCGATCCACTGGGGCAGAATTTGCTCGGGGTTCATTTCCGTGAACGCCGTCGGGCATAAGGCGGTTGGAAGGGCTATCCTGAATTGACTCGTCGGCGCCAGCCTCAACAAGCCATGCCAGAGAAGAAAGTGTGTCCCAAGTACTCATCTGTAATGACGTAAATTGACTTGTCCCAACCAAAAGTTACGCAAGCTATTTTTCTAGATTTGACTATAGGGGATAGGCTTACCCTCCTTATCCGTTATTAGCTTGCCACTCTCCTCCTGGGTCGCCATGTACCTACCATGACCGACATGCGAGCCAACATATAACACTGGCTTGACCTTTTTGCCGTCGAACATTTTCTCCTGATTCTGGCTATTACGGCGACTTGGATTGTTCTTACTTGTCATAAATGCGATGCTCCTGCGTAAAATGCTAACGAGTGGTAGGAATGATACCCTATAATAGAAACACTCTACCGCGACACGCAAATGTCGTGGGCGCTCGGATAAGATCCGCCTCTATGAAGGTGTTTTGCTTGAAGCTGCTCAATCCGTCAACCTCACGAAGGTCCGAAACGGGGCACACATTGGCAATTCCCCGTTGTGATCGTCCAGTTACTCGAAACACCACGCGTGGAATGCTGGCGGGATTGGTCCTTTTGTATACCGGCGGATGCGGAACGCCCAGCACCGAAGAGAATATCTCTGCACTAGAAGTTGAAGGCAAAGATCCGGCAATTCTTGTGCACGCGCCTCACCCGACCGCACTGCCAAAATCTGCCGTCGGGGGTTATTTGGCAGGCCGACACGCAAGAAACGTATACGATTCAGAGGCCGCATCCGTATTCTATAACCGAGCGCTGGAATCAGACCCCAATAATCCAGAGCTTCTCCGGCGCACCTTAACTGCGATGGTAGGGGAAGGACGGATTGTCGAAAGCCTGCCGTTGGCCAATCGCTTAGTTGGCATGAAAGTTATGGATCCTACCGCATTCCTCAGTCTTGCTACCCACCAGGTCCGGGCCAACGAATTCCAAGCGGCACGGCACCAATTAACGTCGCTTCCCAAAACCGGGTTTTATCCATACCTCAAATCACTACTGATCGCTTGGACAGTTGCAGGCGACGGGGAAGGAGACTCCGCGCTCGAAAAACTGAAGTTCCTGTTAGAATCGTCAAATTTTTCTGCGACACACGATTATCATGCGGGCTTAATCGCCGATTTATTCGGTATGAACGATGCGGCTCACGCAACCTACCGATCCGCGGTCACCTCCGTGAGGGGACCGCGACTGAGGTCAGTCCTGGCGGCGGGTTCGTTCTATGAGCGAAATGGGAGACCGGAAGAGGCACGTCGCCTGTACGAGGACTTCCCAAACGCCGGTCCAGAAACCACTGCGCTGGATACAGCGCTGAAGCGCCTTCAAAGCGGCCACGTCGCCTTACCGTTTGTCAATGATGCTAGGCAAGGATACGCGGAAGCACTTTTCGAGATAGCTGCCTCGTTTTTCAAAGATCGTGCGTATGAGCCGGCCTTGATCTACGTGCAAATGGCCCTCCACGTTCGTCCCGACCTTGACGTTGGTCGTATCCTGCTCGCTGATATATACGTTGCAACGGAGCACTACGTGGATGCTGTCGGAGCTTTTCGTGAGGTGTCTCCGGAATCACCTTTCCGCTGGTCTGCCCGAATACGACTGGCTAACGCCCTCAATCAAGCAGGTGAACTAGATCAAGCAAGCAAAGAACTAAGAGCGTTGGCAACCGAGCGCACAGAACGCGCCGACCCCCTGATGGCGCTCGCAGATTTATTTCGCTCCGAAGAAAGATACAAAGACGCCGTCTCTGTATATGACGAGGCTATTGAACGTATAGCCAAAATTCAGCAGCACCATTGGACTTTATTCTATGCACGGGGAATGTCTCTGGAACGCATCGGCCAGTGGCCAAGGGCAGAATCGGATCTACTCCGCGCCCTTGAGCTTCAACCAGATCAGCCGCTGGTCCTAAATTACCTTGGCTATTCCTGGGTAGATATGGGCATGCGACTGTCTGAGGCACGTTCAATGATCGAGAGGGCAGTGGCTCAACGACCCAATGATGGTTACATCGTCGATAGTTTGGGTTGGGTCCTATATCAACTTGAAGACTTCGAAGCAGCTCTAGTTCATCTTGAACGCGCAGTTGAATTGCGGCCTAACGATCCTGTGATCACCGATCATTATGCCGACGCCCTGTGGCAAACAGGGCGTCACTCGGAGGCACGTTTTCAATGGCGCCGTGCCTTATCTTTGGACCCTGATTCAAGTTTAGCGGAATCGGTCGAGAAAAAATTACAGCGTGACCTGCCGGACAAGCTTCGGACAACGAACAAGTCTTGATATTTTGGTACGGTCACGCGAAAGCGTCGTTACTGTCGAGGCGCCCGCGAAAATAAATCTTTATTTACATGTAACCGGGCAAAGGCCGAACGGATATCACGACTTGGACAGTGTCATCGTATTTACTACAGTTCATGACGTGATCACTGTGACTCCACACGATACATTAACTGTACAACTCAGCGGTCCGTTCGGGAATCACCTAGCTGGCCTATCCAACAATAACCTAGCCATTAGGGCAGCGCAGTTATTGGCAGAATTGGTCGGGATTCCGGCCAAGGCTAAGATCACCTTAAACAAGATCCTTCCAGTTTCAGCAGGACTCGGAGGAGGTTCAGCGGACGCGGCTGCCGTCCTCCGTGCACTGTGCCGGCTCTGGTTGGTCTGCCCAAGTGAAAAAGAGCTTGCAGCAGTTGCTCTAACGCTTGGTGCGGACGTCCCGGTCTGTCTAAAGGGCTGCGCAGCCCACGTGAGCGGTATCGGAGAAGTAATAAAACCCCTCAAACTCGGCGCAGCCCCAGCGGCCGTGGTGCTGGTCAATCCGGGGCTCCCTCTCTCCACCAAAACTGTCTTCGAAGCCCACCGCGGTCCATACAGTTCACCTAGGCCTTTTAATTTCTTGCCCAGTAACATTCATGATTTGGCCCGCAGTCTCGCCCAACGATCGAATGACTTGACGGACGCTGCAAGAACATTATGCCCAGAGATTGACGAAGTGCTAAACGCTCTGAATAGAACCGCTGGTTGTCAACTTGCTCGCCTTACGGGCAGCGGCCCCAGTTGTTTCGGACTGTTTGACGGGATAAAAGACGCGAAAACAGCGGCGACACAAATTTCAGCGTTAAAAACGGATTGGTGGGTAAAACACACCGGCCTTGTGGCCGATGTGACGACCTTGGCCTAAGCAGCCTTCCTACTACAAGGAAGTATTCACTCGAAAACTGGGGCGGCTCAGAATGTAACCGGCAACAATGACCATCAATGTGCCGGCCACCCCCGACCAGAGCCAGCCCTCAAAGGAATAAGTAATCACACACCAACTGATACTCATTACTGTGACTGCAAGTGCCTTTGCTTTTCGCGGAATGACGCCGTGGGCAGTCCAATTCTGCAGAGTAGGTCCGAAAAGGCGGTGGTGGTACAGCCATCTGTGAAATCGTTCAGAGCTCTGCGAGAATGACCACAATGCAATAATGAGAAAAATAGTAGTTGGCAGACCCGGCACAATGATGCCTACAACTCCAACCACGACGTTAAAACAGCCGAAAACAATTAGAATGGCTTTGAAAGCGCGATGCACACCAAAGTGCCTTTTTGAATTTGCATCCAATGGCGTCGGTGATGCTGAGTCTAACTCTTC
>PTKD01000020.1 GCA_002938115.1 Alphaproteobacteria bacterium MarineAlpha9_Bin7
TTTTGCCAAAAATAATCCATTGGATGCCATAGTTCCGGCCGAGGAGGATGCAGTATTGCTGGCGGCTCATGCAGCTCAGAGGCTCGGTCTCATCCACAATAGCGTTGACTCGGTTGCTGCCACTCGGGACAAATTCCAGCTAAGAAAATTGCTGACCTCTGCCGGGTTGCCTCAGCCCGCTTTCAGTTTGTTGGATGCAGCGAAAGATTTAAAGGATTTTGATCCGCTCGAGTTGCCGTTCGAGTTTCCGTGTGTCGTAAAGCCAACGAGTCTTTCTGCCAGTCGTGGAGTGATCCGAGTGGACGATGTATCACAGATGAAGGAGGCGTTTGCACGTATTTCGGATATTCTTGCAGGTTCATCCACAGATACACCACGGATCTTGGCGGAGGAATATTTGCCAGGTGAGGAGGTAGCAGTTGATGGGCTCATGGATAAGGGCGCAATGCATGTGTTGGCTTTGTTTGACAAGCCGGATCCTTTAACGGGTCCATATTTTCCTGAAACAATCTATATAACGCCATCCCGGAAATCGTCAGCGGAACGTACCCTCATTAAGCAAACTGTAACTGTTGCTGCGGCCGCGCTTGGTTTATTTCATGGGCCAATTCATGCTGAGCTTCGAATTAACAATGGGCAAGTTTACTTGCTAGAAATTGCTGCGCGCTCAATTGGCGGCCGGTGCGGAAGCTCATTGCGTTTTGCAGATGGCCACAGCTTGGAGCGATTGATCCTTGGTCATGCGGTAGGTGAAGAGGGTTTGGTATATCAGCGGGAGCCGTGTGCAGCTGGTGTGATGATGGTCCCGGTGTTAGAGGCCGGCATACTTCGGTCCGTTCAAGGGCTTGACGTGGCCCGAAGGATTGCAGGTGTTGAGTCCGTCCATATAACGATACCGCTCGGTCAACGGATTACACCGTTGCCTGAAGGTCACCATTATTTGGGTTTTATTTTTGCACGTTCTTCCCGTCCCGAGACAGCAGAAGCGTCCCTTCGCCGAGCATATGAATCACTAAATATTTTGGTAGACCCGCTGAATAGTGGCTCCCATACGTAGTCGGTTGCATTTGATTTTCTGACGAATGGTCTGGATGGATATTCACTAGGCGTGGGGAATCAGGTTTTAGGTGGCTTGACAAGACCGGTTCCTGCCCATATTTAAATATGACTAAAATAGTCAGCATTATACAAGTGCGGTTACCCTTCGAGATGGAGGAGCGTCATGATGCGCTTAAGCCGATTTGCGGATTACGCCGTATTATTGATGAGTCACATGACTCGTGAACCAACGCGGGTCCATGCCGCTGTTGGCATGGCGGACGATACACGTCTTCCAGTTCCGACAGTCAGCAAAATTCTTGCAACCATGGCTCGTGCTGGCTTGCTGGAGTCAATTCGTGGTCGTGACGGCGGATACCGATTGGCATTTCATCCGAGAGATATCACTGTGGAACAAATTATTTCGGCAGTCGACGGGCCCATCGCGTTAACGGTCTGTCTTGAGAGCCGTGGTGTTTCATGTGAGTTGGAAGACATCTGCCCTTCGCAACCCAATTGGCGGCGTATCAATGACGCGCTTCGGCACGCGTTGGCGGGGGTTTCTTTGGCAGAAATTTCGACACCTATTCCCCTGAATTTTGAATTGCAGCCACTTACCAGGGAAAGAAATTTTAATTTTTCCTGACCAAGGCCTTCAAACTCTTAAATTTTTGTCAAATCAAGAAATGAAAAGCAATGTCTGTATCTGTTGAGACCGTAAAAAGTGTGGAGGCCGCTACTGGCGGAGAATACAAGTATGGCTTTTACACCGACATTGAATCCGAACTCGCGCCCAAGGGTTTAAACGAAGACATCGTCAGATTTATTTCTGCAAAAAAGGGAGAGCCGGAATGGCTGCTGGACTGGCGGCTTAAGGCGTTCCGACTCTGGCTTTCTTCCGCTGCCGAGGAGCCTGCTTGGGCCAATGTTCGATACTCACCGATCGATTTTCAGGACGCCTACTACTACGCCGCACCCAAACAGGCGGAGGCACCAAAGAGCCTGGAGGAGGTGGATCCTGCATTACTTGAGACGTATGAGAAGCTTGGTATTCCGCTAAAGGAGCAGGAAATTCTCGCAGGCGTTGCTATTGATGCTGTGTTTGATAGTGTTTCGGTGGCCACCACCTTTAAGGGTAAACTTGCTGAACTTGGGATAATTTTTTGTCCCATATCGGAAGCTGTGAAAACTCATCCTGAATTGGTGAAAAAATATCTTGGTAGTGTGGTTCCTGTAGCTGACAATTTTTATGCGACCCTTAACTCAGCCGTCTTTAGCGATGGCTCATTTGTCTATGTGCCGAAGGGCGTTCGATGTCCGATGGAGTTATCCACGTATTTTCGAATCAACACTGCGGAAACGGGCCAGTTTGAACGGACATTGATTGTGGCTGATGTCGGCTCTCATGTAAGTTATCTTGAGGGATGCACAGCCCCGATGAGAAGCGAGCATCAGCTTCATGCTGCCGTAGTCGAACTCGTGGCGTTGGACGACGCGGAAATCAAATATTCGACTGTTCAAAATTGGTATCCAGGCGACAAGGAAGGTCGCGGTGGCATTTATAATTTTGTAACAAAACGTGGCGCGTGTCGTGGCCGAAATTCAAAAATTTCCTGGACCCAAGTGGAGACTGGCTCGGCGATTACTTGGAAATATCCTAGTGTGATTTTGCAGGGAGATCATTCGACCGGCGAGTTCTATTCGGTGGCGATAACAAATAATTATCAGCAGGCTGATACCGGCACGAAAATGATCCATATAGGCCGCAACACTTCGAGCACGATAATTTCCAAAGGCATATCAGCTGGGCATGGGCAGCAAACATACCGAGGGTTGGTGCGTATACTAGGGAAGGCGGACAACGCGCGTAACTACACTCAATGTGATTCACTCTTAATTGGGGAGAAGTGCGGGGGCCACACGGTGCCCTATATCGAGGTTAAGAACCAAACGGCCAAAGTGGAACACGAGGCGACCACCTCCAAAATTAGCGATGACCAACTTTTTTATTGTCGCCAACGTGGATTGTCGGATGAGGATGCGGTCGCGCTAATTGTCAATGGGTTCTGCAGGGAAGTATTTCAGAAACTGCCAATGGAATTTGCTGTCGAAGCACAAAAATTGCTTGGTATCAGCCTAGAAGGCGCGATCGGCTAGTTAGTATTTGCACTTTTGAGGGACAGAGAAGAATGCTCGAAATTCGAGATTTGCATACTGTAGTCGATGGCAAGCCAATCTTACGTGGGGTTGATTTGGAAATCGTAGCTGGGGAGGTGCACGCAGTCATGGGTCCCAATGGGTCCGGGAAAAGCACCCTAGCCTACGTTTTGTCGGGCCGGGAAGGATATCACGCGGACAGCGGTGAAGTGCTATACGATGGGCAAATGCTATTGGAACTCACACCGGAGGAGCGCGCTCGCGCCGGTTTGTTTCTTGCTTTCCAGTATCCCGTAGAAATCCCTGGGGTTCCCAACGCAACTTTTTTGCGAACTGCAGTTAACGCGGTCCGTTTGGCGAGGGGCGAGGAGGAACTAAGTGCAATGGCATTCCTAAAAGAAGCCAGAGCGAAACTAAAGCAGCTTCAGATGGATGAGAGTTTTTTAAACCGGCAAGTAAATGTTGGTTTTTCAGGGGGCGAAAAGAAACGCAACGAAATCCTTCAGATGGCAATGTTGGAGCCGCGTTTGGCGGTACTTGATGAAACCGATTCTGGACTTGACATCGATGCACTTAAAATTGTCGCTGACGGAATAAACCGGTTGCGTAGTGCCGGACGTGCAATGCTTGTGATCACCCATTACCAGCGGCTTCTTGATTATATTGTGCCAGACAAAGTGCATGTGTTGGCCGAGGGTCGGATTGTTCGTTCCGGCGGGAAAGAACTGGCTGTAGAGCTCGAGAAAAAGGGTTATGCGGAATTCTCAAGTGCTGCGTGAGCGACCACTACATTAGCATTGTATGGAATTATGGGTGCAAGCAAACATACGAGTGATGTTTACGTTGACCGGTTCGATGAGATTCGAGACCGGCTTCCTGGTGCCGGTTTGCCGTGGCTCAAGAATCTTCGAAGCGGTGCAATTGAGCGTTTTGCCGATTGTGGCCTACCAAATTCTCGGGTTGAGGAGTGGAAATACACCAACCTCTCCCGAATCCTTGACCCTCAACCTGTTCTGGCTGGTCCGTCTATAAATGGGGTTCATCGAGCATCGCTGAAGCAATATTATCTTGACCCCACCCCGTGTCATCGCATGGTGTTCGTGAACAGTTATTATAGACCTGATTTGTCCGACACTGGCGTATTGCCAGCCGGATTAACATTATGCAGTCTTGAGACTGCGTTGGCCGACCGTCCGGAGCTTTTGGAGGCACACTGGGGCATTTTGCATGACCTGTCCGAGGATCGTCTTTCGGGCAAAAACGATTTGAAACCGCACGCCATGATTGCGCTTAACACTGCGTTTGCCGCTGGTGGTGCTGTTATTCACCTAGATCACAATGTATCGCTGGACGGACCCATACATCTGATTTACTTAACGACGCTAGAGGGGGAGCGGCCAGCAATGAGCCATCCTCGCACCTTGGTGGTTGCTGAAGCTGGTGCACACGCGACTATTTTTGAGACTTTTATTGGTAATGGTGGCGACGCTCACTGTTGTAACGCACTAACCCAAGTGGCAGTCGGTCCCGGCGCGCGGGTTTGTCATTATAAACACCAAGGTGAAGCGCCAAACGGCGCCCATATAGGCAGCAGCCATATTTGTTTGGCAAAAAATAGCACTTATAACGGATTTGTATTGTCAGATGGTGCGTTAGTATCGAGAAACGAAATTCGTGTTCGGCTGGAGGGGGAAAATGTTGACTGTTCCCTGGATGGAATCTACTTGGCACGCGGCAACCAGCACATGGATAACTGGACCCGCATTGATCATATGGCTCCACTTGGAAAAAGCCGCGAGGTTTATAAGGGTGTAATCGATGGAGCTGCGCACGGAAGTTTTCAAGGGAAAATTAGAGTGTGGCCCGAAGCTATACAAAGCGATGCCCGTCAACTGAATAAAAACTTACTTTTGTCCGATCGGGCTGAGGCCTCAAGTAAGCCGGAATTAGAAATTCTCACGGATGACGTACAGTGCGCACATGGTTCCACTGTGGGTGATTTGGATGGGGAGACTTTGTTTTATTTGCGCTCCAGGGGTGTAGGTGAGACAGCGGCAAGGAATTTGTTAATTGATGCTTTTGTCGGGGAAGTTATTGATAACTTGGCCGATGTGCCAGTTCGGAAATACTTTCGCAATTTGTTCAACCACTGGCTTTCAGAGGCGACTTAACAAGTAAATGAACCAAATAGACCGTGTTGATAATGCCGTTAAACTGAAATCTGTCGCAACCGGGTTTGATTTAACTCGGGTTCGGGAGGATTTTCCAGTGCTTTGTCAGCAGCCTCATGGGCGAAGATTGGTTTTTCTTGATAGTGCTGCGAGTGCACAGAAACCGAGGCCTGTCATCGATGCTGTTCGCCATTGTTACGAGGCCGAATACGCAAATGTACATCGTGGTGTGTACTGGCTGAGCGAGCGTGCTACGGAGGCGTTTGACGGCGCGCGCGAGAAGGTGCGGAGTTTTGTGAATGCACCCAAGGCTTCAGAAATAGTCTTTGTGCGGGGTGCGACAGAGGGTATCAATTTGGTGGCTTCCAGCTACGGTGGCACATTCCTGGACGCTGGTGACGAAGTTATTGTTAGTCATATGGAACATCATTCTAACATAGTGCCTTGGCAGTTTTTGCGGGACCAGCGTGGTATTGTCCTAAAAGTTGCTCCGATCAATGATGATGGAGAGCTAATTTTAGATAAGTTTGAGGCCATGTTGGGGTCGCGTACTAAGTTGGTCGCAATAACGCATGTTGCCAACGCGTTAGGCACGATATTGCCGGTCAAGGATATATGCCACATGGCTCGGTCTCGCGGCATTCGAGTTCTGGTAGATGGTTGCCAAGCGGTGCCGCATGCGTCCGTTGATATTCAGGATCTGGGCTGTGACTTTTACGTTTTTTCAGGTCACAAACTGTATGGTCCGAGCGGTGTTGGTGTGTTGTACGCGCGACAAGAGCTGCTTGAATTGATGCCCCCGTATCAAGGGGGGGGCGAAATGATTGAGTCCGTCACGTTTGACAAAACTGATTACGCTGCCCCACCCTACAAATTTGAGGCAGGCACTCCCAACATTGCTGGTGTGATAGGTCTTGGCGCGGCAATTGACTACGTTCGGTCAATCGGGCTCGATCAAATTTCCGCTCATGAGTCTGATGTACTTGGATATGGCATTCGGCATCTCGCCGAGATAGATGGGTTACGTTTGATAGGTGAGGCCCGGGAAAGGGCTGGTGTGATTTCATTCGTACTTGACAATGTGCACGCACATGATGTCGGGACTATTCTTGATCAGGAAGGGATTGCGGTCCGTACGGGCCATCACTGCGCGCAACCGGTTATGGATAGGTTTGGCGTGACTTCCACAGTGCGTGCTTCAATCGGTATGTACAACGGGCGGGACGACATTGATGCATTGGCTACGGGCCTTAAGAGAGTGAAGGACATTTTTGGCTGATGTCTGATTTGCGGGAGTTGTATCAGGAAATTATTCTCGACCACAATCGGAGCCCTCGCAATTTTGGCGCGCCCGACCAGTCGAACCGTACTGCCAAAGGATACAATCCGTTGTGCGGTGATATTGTGACCGTCTATCTTCTGCTAGAGGGAAATGTGGTCCAAGATATCCGTTTTGAAGGAAAGGGCTGTGCGATTTCCATTGCTTCTGCATCAATCATGACGGAGTTGATTGTAGGAAAGACGGAGATAGAGGCCCGCAGATTGTTTCAGTTTTTCCATGATTTCGTCACTGGTGAGGAAACGGTTGAGTTTTCCGAAGAGCTGGAGGAACTGACAGCACTCTCGGGTGTTCGCGATTTCCCTATGCGTGTAAAATGTGCAACTCTCGCCTGGCATAGCATGGCAGCTGCTCTTGACGGAGATGGTGCCGCTGTGGCGACCGAATGAAATGTAGAGTTCCATGATTACTAAAGACGATGATCGGTCGGTACGAGATTTTATGCCGGACCCGATAGAGCCGGGTGAATCGACCACATGTGCAGGGATTGCTTTGACATCGGGGGCGGAGATTGCCGATAAATCGATGATCATTGAAGCTTTGCGTACAGTGTTCGACCCAGAAATCCCGGTGAATATTTATGATCT
The DNA here is from genome assembly GCA_002938115.1 of Alphaproteobacteria bacterium MarineAlpha9_Bin7. Classification (GTDB taxonomy): domain Bacteria; phylum Pseudomonadota; class Alphaproteobacteria; order UBA7887; family UBA7887. The sequence goes on from PTKD01000020.1 coordinate 7,293, forward strand.
TGGTTTGGTATATAGGAACGACATAGATGACCAGGGTCAGGTCACGGTTGAAATGACCCTGACTGCCCCGGGTTGTCCCGTGGCAGGCGAAATACCGAAGTGGGTCGCCGATGCCGTTGCTTCAGTTGAAGGGGTAGGTGAGGTAAGTGTATGTCTAGTATGGGATCCTCCTTGGAACCAAGACATGATGTCAGAAGAGGCAAGGCTTGAGTTGGGAATGTTCTGAGCTCAGAAATTTTAGCTTGTTACGCGTTACGGGTTCCGATTCGAACAAATATCGCTGCGGCTACACAGGCTAATGCCGCAAGCCCCACTGGCCACGGAAGGCCGAAATCTGCGGCTACAGCACCGATAATCACGCTTCCCAGAGCAACACCGGCGCGGAACGCCAGACCATACAGACTGAGTACACGGCCCCGCATTGCCCCGTCGACCGCGTCCTGGATGAGAGACTGGGCGCCTACGGCACATATTGTCATTGCAAACCCTGCTACGGCCACAGAGAGAATTGCCAACCAAAACCAATCTGTTGCTACGAGTGCAATTAAGGAAAGGCCGAACAGTCCTGTGTTTAATACGACTAACTGCCGCAAACCTTCTGTACTCCGTCGCTGACTTAAATAAATGCCGGCTACTATTGAGCCAAGTCCAACGGATGATGTCAGCCAAGCCAAGCCAAGAGCACCACGTTGAAAAACATCCACTGAAAAACCCGGCAAAAGTTCGGCAAACGGCCTCCCGAAAGTTGCTGTGAAGGCAAATAAGATCAGTGTCGTCCGTATGGCGTGATTTTGAATTGCGTACTTAATACCGTCCCTGATGCTTTCGAACACGCCGCTGGACTGTTTTGGATCGATCTGATCTTCGCGCGGGCGAAGCAATGTTGCCGCATATAGTAGGGCACAGAAGGTTGCCATATTTATCGCGAATGCGGGCGCGATCCCCCAACTCACTATGACTAAGCCAGCTAAAACTGGACCCACGAATCGCGCTATATTAAAAAGTAGAGAATTGCAAGCTATGGCAGCGTGCATGTCAGAACGCCGGATGAGACTTGGGATTAGCGCAAGTCGTACAGGTTGTGCAAATCCATACACCGCTCCGAGATAAAGTGTTAGTACGAATAACAGCTCGATCGTAATCATGTTGGTGGCAGTTAGTATAAACAAGAGACCGGATTGGGTCATTGCGAGGATTTGAGAGATTTTGAACAACCGCAGGCGGTTGAAGCGATCGGCAATTTCTCCAGCAAATGGCCCAATTACTACTGTTGGAAGTAGCTCGGCAAAGGCCATTAGGCCGAGCCACATTGTCGACCCAGTCAGTTCCCAAGTTAACCAGCCCACGGCAACTCGTTGCACCCACGTTCCCACCATGGAGATAACGTTACCTTGCGCATATATCCGATAATTTCGGTCGGCAAGAGCCCTGAAAACGCCTATGCGAACTATGAGTCGGGGCGCCAATCTGCGCTTTGCACGTCCGACTCTTCCTGTGTTGGTGTAGGACGACCTGCTTGATGATTGAGTCATCTTGGCGAGTCGCAATTGCAAATGCTCAAAACTGAATGCTGCTCACTATGTAACGATCATTTTTTGGCGGACGGTTTGAGCTTATGAGGCACGAGAATTTTGGATTGCTTGCCAGACAATTTGTGGGGTTGCAGGCATGTCAACATGGTCAATTCCATCCTCCGCCAGGGCATCAACTATTGCATTGATGATTGCAGCTGGTGCGGCAACCGAGCCCGCTTCACCACATCCTTTAATGCCGCGTGGGTTGTTTTTACATGGAATCACGACATTGGAAAAATCGAATGACGGGAGATCGTCTGCCCGAGGCAGGCAGTAATCCATGAATGAGCCTGAGAGTAATTGTCCGTCTTCTGAGTAAACCGTTTTTTCAAGCAGCGCCTGGCCAACCCCTTGAGCAATGCCGCCGTGAACTTGGCCTTCTACCAATAGTGGGTTCACCAAAGTGCCGAAATCATCGACTATTGTATAGCTTTCTAGGCTTGTGACCCCAGTTTGTGGGTCAATTTCGACTTCGGCGACATGACAACCGTTAGGGAACGTCCACGCCGGCAATGTGATTGTGCCGCGTGCATCTAGGCCGCCATCAATATCGTCGGTCGGTGCATCCATTGTACGCGCTTGGTGTGCTAGATCGAGAATAGCTATATGCCGGTCGGTACCAGCGATTTTAAATGTGCCATCTTCAAATTCAATATCTGCAAACGCTGCCTCTAGTCCCTGTGCAGCATAATGTTTCCCTCGTTCAATTACCAAATCAGCAGCAGCATCTATGGCCGTTGCTTGAGCAGTCAGCGAACGTGAACCGCCGGTGCCCCCTCCGGTTGCCACGAGGTCGGTATCTCCCTGCACAATACGGATTTCTTCGATAGGAACACCGAGTCTATCAGAGGCTACCTGTGCGTACGCCGTCTCGTGTCCCTGTCCATTCGACTGGGTCCCAACCAATATGGACACGGTTCCATCAGGTTCAAACCGTACTTCGGCCGCCTCTCCCGGATCACCCATAGTGGATTCGATATAGTAACAGAGTCCAATGCCTCGCCTCCGTCCCAGGTTTTTCGCTTCGGCGCGCCGGTCTCCAAAAGTCTGCCAGTTGGCACGTGCCGTTACCATGTTAATTACACGATCGAAATCTCCCGAGTCATAAATTTCGTCGGCAGTAGTGGTAAATGGCATTATTTTTGATGAGATAAAGTTCTTACGGCGCAACTGAATCCTGTCCACACCTAGCTCTTGTGCCGCCTTGTCCATCAGACGCTCAATCATATAGATGGATTCTGGACGACCTGCCCCGCGATAAGCATCAACTGGAACAGTGTGGGTAAAAACACCGCGCACACGTGCATAGAGGGATTTAATGTCGTAGACCCCCGGCATCACCTTTATTGCGGCAAGGGTTGGGATATACGGGGCGAAATTGGATAAATATGCACCCATATTGGCGACAGTGTCGACACGCATGCCCACGATCTGATTTTCTGAGTCAAATGCCATGTCCACTTGTGTCACATGGTCTCTGCCCATGGTGTCAGACAGGAATGACTCTCCGCGTTCAGCCACCCATTTAACTGGCCGGCCGAATTTTCGGGCCGACCAAATACACAAAGCTTGTTCAGGGTAATAAAATGTCTTCATACCAAATCCGCCGCCCACATCCGGTGTGACCACTCGCACTAAATCAGGCTCAATTTTGAGGGTGTGGTTCGCGATTTGATCTTTGAGTAACCATCCACCTTGAGTACCTGAATAAAGCGTGGCTTTGCCACTGATCGAATCAAACTCTCCAATGGCAGCCCGTGTTTCCATTGAATTCACGATCAGGCGATTATTGACCAATTTTAAACTCACAACATTTGCTGCAGTTTCAAAGGCCGCGTTTGTCTGGTCTTCGTTCCCATGACCCCAATCGAAAGCCAAGTTGCCACTTGCCTCTTCATGAACCTGCTGCGCTTCTTGAAACAGCGAGCCTTCGGTGTCGGTTGTCGCATCTAGCGCTTCATACTTGACCTCTATCAACTCAGCTGCGTCTTTAGCCTGGATGAATGTCTCAGCAATAACGAAGGCAACATTGTCGCCAACATGTCTGACCTTGTCTGAGCATAGAACTGGGCGAACCGGCAGCGGTGCCTTTGTGCCATCGCGGTTATCTAGAGGGACGAGGCATGGAATGCTATTCGCTTCTTCAGCCTCTAAATCCGCGGCGGTGACGATGCCGACGACGCCCGAAGCATTTCTGGCAATTGCGCAATCCAGCGACTTAATGAGGGCGTGGGCAAACGGCGACCGGAGAAGGTATCCATAGCTCTGCCCAGAAATTTTTAGGTCGTCCGTATATTGACCTTTCCCCGTACTAAGCCGAGAATCTTCGACCCGACGGACAGGCTGGCTAGTGCTAAATTGAACCATGTTTGCTCCTCGATCTCGACTTTGGTGCGCAAATTAGAGTGTACTCACTTTCCTGAAGTGAGCAACAGACGGCAAGTCTTTTGGCGAAAATTCTACGTTAAAAGTAAGGAATTAGAAAAATTCTATTCGCTTTATTTTGTTTCTTTTGGAATGTGGCACCATCTCCTGTAAATGCGAAAACACCTCGTTGCATTGAAACTGGCAAGAGTACGTTGACGTCGCCTAATTCGTCTGCCTAAGTTCTCCCGGACGGCCTGTTCTTTGGACTTATCTATATCGACTATAATGGTAAAACTAGACAAAATTTATACGCGCGGGGGAGATGCAGGGCTTACTTCGCTTGGGGATGGCATGCGGGTGCCCAAGCATGCATTGCGAGTGGCCGCATATGGTGCAATCGATGAGGCAAATGCTTCTATAGGCGTAGCGCGCCTCCATACAGATGGCAAGGTAGACTCCATGCTTGCCCAAATTCAAAATGATCTTTTTGATCTAGGTGCGGATTTGTGCGTGCCGGTGGGTGAGGAAGAAAAGCCGGCGCTACGTGTGAACGAACAACAAGTCGGGCGCCTGGAGCAGGAAATAGATCTTCTAAACGCTGAACTTCGCCCCCTGTCTTCATTCGTATTGCCTGGTGGTTTGCCTCCGGCCGCGTACTTGCACATGGCTCGAACGTCGGTTCGCCGTGCCGAACGATTGATTTTTGAACTTAATGAAGAGGAACAATTAACACCCCAAGTTCTTGCCTACATCAATAGACTTTCCGATCATTTATTTGTATGCGCCCGATATGTGAATAATTGTGGCCAAGCGGACGTCTTGTGGGAACCAGGGAAAAATCAATAATTCTTGAATGGTCTCTGAATGATTTGGGATGACTTGCCGCTATCCTTACTGTTGTGATACGGAGTGACATGCTCAATCGTATCTCTTCGCTTTTTCGTGGTTCATCTGAGGTCGACCCGGATGATGAGGGCGAGTTTGATATGCATTTGGGGGCTGCTGCCTTGCTGATAGAGGCTGCGTATATGGATGACCAATTTGATGAATCAGAGCGCGCGGTCATTTCGGACTTGGTTCGTCGTCATTTTGGCCTTGATTCAGCCGATTGCAAAAGTCTATTGGTTAAAGCCGAATCGGCTGTAGCCAGTTCACACCAATTGTACGAATTTACGCGATCTGTGAACGACAACTTCACACCGGAGCAACGTATAGAACTTATGGAAATGCTTTGGGAAGTAGTTTATGCCGATAACGAGGTGCACGAGTTTGAAGTGAATTTATTGAGGCGGGTTGGGGGACTAATCTATGTATCAGATCGGGATCGTGCGTTGGCGCGCCAGCGTGTGGCGCAACGACTGGGATCATCCTGATTTGAGTCTAAGATCATAACTTCTTTGTTTGAATAAACTCCAGGGAGATCAGGTTGCAATGACATACGTCGTTACCGAACTATGCATTAAATGCAAATACATGGATTGTGTTGAAGTGTGTCCGGTTGATTGTTTTTATGAGGGCGAAAATATGCTCGTCATTCATCCGGACGAATGTATCGATTGTGGAGTGTGTGAACCTGAATGCCCGGTCGAAGCGATATTGCCGGATACGGAAGGTGATCTCGAAAAATGGGTAACGCTGAACACGGATTACGCGGAGAAATGGCCCAATATTACTCGCAAAGGCGAATCACCGCCTGATGCCGATGACTTTAAGGATGAACCCGGCAAATTTGAAAAATACTTTAGCGACGGCCCGGGTGCAGGCGCCACCTGACCTCAATTTTCGGCGGCTGCAGCTGAGACGAGCCTGCTGATTGTTCGGCCCTATGTAGTTTATGTGCAGATTCTGGTATACTAGCTGAGCCTAAAAAATTGACCCTAAATTGCGGACTATGTTGTTGTCGGGGCGTGAACCAGTCTCGGGATCAAAATTTCAATTGGTGCCATAGCGCATTTGCATTCAAAGGTGTTTACCAGGTGCGAATCGGCCCAATAGGTCCGTAATTGTAGCATGAATGTAAGAAAGAGATCGGTACAATGCCGCAAGCCGCAAAGAAAAAGAGTACTAAGAGACGATATAAAATTAAAGACTTGGTAGTTTATCCCTCGCACGGTGTCGGAAAAATTATCGGCATTGAGGAACAGGAGATAGGCGGCAGCAACCTCGAGCTATATGTTGTTTCCTTCGAAAAAGAAAGGATGCTGCTGCGTGTGCCACTGGATAAGGCGGACGGAGCTGGTATGCGTGGACTTAGTACCAAAGATGAAATGGGAACCGTGGTGACGACGTTAAAGGGCCGGGCTAAAGTTAAACGAACCATGTGGAGTCGACGAGCCCAAGACTATCAGGAGAAACTCAATTCCGGTGACCCAGTAAGAATAGCGGAGGTGCTTCGCGATTTGCACAGGGCGGCTGATCAGCCTGAGCAGTCGTATAGTGAGCGTCAGCTGTATGAGGCTGCGTTGGATCGTCTGGCGCGCGAATTTGCGGCGGTGGAGAAGATAGATCAGGACACTGCTGAAGAGAGAATTGAGAATTGTTTTCATAGAGCAGGTTAATAATAAGTGGCTGCAGCATATAGTTGCTGCTCTTCTGCTGAAATATGGGAAATAAATGTGGCAACCGATGAGTGGGGTGGGTTAAATCAGGGCATCAAGGAGGAGCGACGGGCAGCGGTTTAACTGCTCGTCGCGGAGTACCTATTGACTAGTCGTGACGATGCAGTAATTGCAGTGCTGAAGGGTGCTCGAAGAGTGTGGGCCGTATCTGCTGTCCACGGAGAGATTGATCGCCTCCAGTCGCTACACAATCAATTAGAGCAGCGTTTTTTGGCCGGGGATCGGTTAGTATATCTCGGAAACTATTTGGGTTATGGGACTAAAATAACAGAGACGGTTGACGAACTTTTATTTGTCCGGCGCATGATACTCGCGCGATTTAACCTTTGTGATGGGGACGTCGTGTACTTGCGTGGCCGCCAGGAGGAAATGTGGCAAAAACTTTTGCAACTACATCTTGCTCCGGACCCCTCCCAGGTTTTCGAGTGGATGCTGGCTCAGGGGGCCGATGCGACTTTGGTTGCCTACGGTGGAGACCCAGAAAAAGGTCGAATGTGGTGTCGTGATGGTGCCCACTCACTGGCTCGTTGGACCGGGGAACTAAGTCAAGCGGTTCATCAAAAGGCCGGACACGCCCAATTGTTTTCTTCACTTCGACGTGCGGCGGTCACCGAAGACGGAGGACTTTTGATGGTTCACGCTGGCATAGACGCAGCTCGGCCTCTATGGGCTCAGACTGACAGTTTTTGGTGGGGTTCGAGCGGTTATACAAATTTGGAGCCAACGTACGAGGGGTTTCATCGGGTGATCCGCGGATTTGATCCAGATCGTTCGGGTTCGTCGCTGGAGAAGTATGCGGTCACACTTGACAAGGGCTGTGGCGCTGGAGGGGCATTACACGCTGCCTGCTTTGGCATGGGCGGAGAAGTTATCTGCGAAATCAGTGGTTGAATAAAACCTAGAATTAAAACAGTTCCGAGAAAGCCTTAACGTTGAATTATTGAAATCGGTGCTGTGTGTCGCACATGTTCGCGTTTAATCGGCCCGTTTATTGGCATTAAATGTCGTTTCCCGAGCAATATGCGGTGCTACGAGGGATGTTCGTGTGGGCGATGTGGGCAGCGTGCTCTTTTCCTTTGCTGAGTGGCCACGGTAGTATGCTTTGAAGTTGGAAAGAGGCAACTGCATATCCGGGCACCGGCTTTATCCGGAGATTGAACCGTACTCCACGGGATGGCTTCGGTTAGAGGCGCCCCATGAAATGTATTGGGAGCAAAGCGGCAACGACTGTGGTGTGCCCGTGTTGTTCTTGCACGGCGGCCCTGGTGCGGGCGTAACGGCAACCAATCGAAGATTTTTTGACCCAAAACACTATAGAATTATTTTGTTTGATCAGCGTGGAGCTGGAAGATCGATACCTCTTGGAGAGCTCACGAACAATACTACCCAACATTTGGTAAACGACATTGAGGTGCTCCGAAACGAGTTGGGAGTTGATCGATGGGCGGTGTTCGGTGGCTCTTGGGGCTCGACGTTGGCATTGGCCTACGCAGAGTCTCACCCGGAACGATGTCTTTCCTTGGTTCTGCGCGGAATATTTCTGTGTAGGCCACCAGAGATCGAATGGTTTATGCGTGGTGTACGAACGGTATTCCCCGATGTTGACTCGACTAGCCACTATTCTTAAATCGCATTCAAAATCAGTTACGAAGGCGGCATAAAGAATGCATTTGAATTCCTGAAGAGCAAGAATGTGCGGCATCGCTGTTCCAGCCTTCAGCAGCACCTAGTTGTATTTGTGGGCTTAATGATCAAATGAGCGAGCAATGCGAAAGTCTTTAATACGGGGCTCATGGGTTGTGTCATCGAGTGTATATAACGGTGTTTCCCCATAGAAAGATGCCCA
>PTKD01000021.1 GCA_002938115.1 Alphaproteobacteria bacterium MarineAlpha9_Bin7
CCGCGACTTGCTTTCATCACTTTAATTGCCGCAAGCGTATTTAGTCTTAGCAGCGCGTATTACCTTCAATTTTTTGAGGGCCTACCCCCTTGCATACTTTGTCAGTATCAACGTCTTCCATATTACGCTGTTGTGGGAGTGGCACTCCTTGGCATTCTGATCACAGGAAACTCTGAACACCACCGACTATCAGGTATACTAATAATCCTTTGTATCTTTGCCTTTCTAACCGGCTCGGGTCTAGCTCTGTTTCATCTTGGTGTAGAAAATAATTGGTGGCACGGAACAACTGGCTGTGAAGGCGCTGGATTTGAGGCTTTAAATTTTGAAGCCTTAAAGGACGCGATTAACGAAGCACCAACCGCAAACTGCGGCGACGTCCTTTGGCGGTTCCTCGGGTTCTCTCTTGCCGCCTGGAATCTGGTCTGGTCCACGCTTTTGAGCGTGATCACCGGGACATTCGCGGCTCGTTGGGTTTATAATTAGTTCGATGACCGAGCCAACATACTCTCAAACCAAACAACGCCATCAGAAGTTTCTTCCCGGAGACCAAACCAAGGCACAGCGGGTTGACCGCATCATACGAGTCGATCACGCGGGTGAATTCGGTGCAGCCCGAATATATGATGGCCAGCTCGCTGTACTAGCTGGCCGCCGCAGCGAAGACATCATTCGCAAAATGGCGGAGCAAGAGCGTAGGCACCTAAATCACTTTGAAGATTTGATTGCCACACGCGCCGTTCGTCCCACCGCGCTGGGTCCATTGTGGCATGTGGCAGGTTTTGCGCTGGGCGTTTTTAGTGCTGCACTAGGCGAACGTGCAGCTATGGCATGCACTGAAGCAGTAGAGTCTGTTATTGACGAACATTATTCGAAACAAATTGAGCAACTAGGCGATGAAGAGGAAGAGCTTCGCGCGGCTCTCGAGGATTTTCGTCAGGACGAAGTGGCACATCGTGATATAGCCGTAGCGCATGGTTCCAAAGATGCGCCCGCTTACAAACCTCTTAGCAACGCGATACGTGCCGGGACCCGGCTTGCAATCTGGCTATCAGAGAGAGTTTAGTAGCATTGAGAATAAAACCGACACGAGTCAACTAAATGCTATCGAGCTCACTATCCCAATAGAGGTAGTCGTTCCAACTTTCGTGCAAATAGTTTGGCGGATATCGTCGTCCAACGTTCTGGAGTTCCCGAACAGATGGTATCCGAGGCATATGTTGTGGACGCATCCCCACCTTATCTAATGCTTGGTTGCCCTTACGCAGGTTGCAGCTAGCGCATGCTGTAACTACATTCGTCCAAGTTGTAGTACCGCCACGAGATTTTGGTAGTATGTGATCAAAAGTAAGTTCACGGGTATCGAAGTATTCTCCACAGTATTGGCACGTAAACCCATCCCGCAAAAACACATTGAAGCGGGTGAAGGCTGGTCGGCGCTCTGCCTGAACATACCGTTTAAGAGAAATCACACTTGGCAGGCGTATACGCAATGAAGGGGATCGCACTTCCCGATCGTACTGCGCTACAATGTTTACCCGATTTAAAAAAACTGCCTTTACTGTGTCCTGCCAGAACCACAGAGATAACGGGAAATAGTTCAAAGGGCGGTAGTCAGCATTAAGGACCAACGCGGGATTATTTTCATATTTCATAATCCGGCATTCTCCCTGCTAGTTCGTCCGCCAGACGCCAAAGTGTTCCTACCATAGGCCACGCCAAAAGCTACCCACGTTTTGTGATCGATTGACAGATACGAGCCTAACGAAGGTAGAATATTTCATCAATGGTCGCACAACGTATACGTCGTCGTTTGATTTATGCCACTTCTGGCTTATTCTGCGCTGCCCTTTACTGCCTTGTAAATTTCTAGGACAGACAGCCATGACTGGACCTTTATCGCATATCCAGGTGCTAGATTTAAGTCGCGTACTCGCCGGACCTTGGGCTTCGCAAAATTTAGCGGATCTCGGCGCGAACGTGATTAAAATTGAACGCCCCATCGATGGCGACGACACACGGAAATGGGGACCTCCTTACCTTAAAGATCGTGACGGCAACGATACAAGTGAAACTGCTTACAACATGGCTGTTAACCGGAATAAACGATCGGCGACAATTGATCTTTCTAAAGCTGAGGGAGCCTTATTGGTGCGGAAGTTAGCTCTTAAGTCAGACATATTAATTGAAAATTTTCGTGTTGCCGGCGCCGCAAAATTTGGACTCGGGTACGATGAACTAGCTGCTGAAAATCCAGGACTAATTTACTGCTCTATCACCGGCTTCGGCCAGAATGGCCCTTATAAAGACAGAGGTGGTTATGACTTCATCATCCAGGCAATGGGAGGATTGATGAGCATAACCGGTGAACCTGGAGACCAAGGCGGTGGACCCCAGAAGGTCGGACTTGCGGTGTCCGACTTATTCACCGGTATGTATGCCAGCGTAGCTCTACTAGCAGCAGTTACTCACCGAGAACGAACTGGTGAAGGTCAATATATTGACCTCGCCTTACTAGACTGCACCGCCGCAATATTATCGATGATGGCCACCAACTATTTTATTAGTGGAAAATCACCTGTTCGTATGGGGAACGCTCACCCCAATGTAGCCCCATACGGCCTATACGATACGGCGGATGGTCATCTCGTTATAGCTGTCGGGAACGATCCACAGTTTTCGCGACTCTGCGACGTATTAGGACTATCCAAACTCGCCTCTGATTCGCGTTTCACCAACAATGCAATGAGGCTCGCCAATCGTGTTGCCATGGATGAAATGCTGTGCTCAAAAATAAAGCAGTGGCATACCCCAGATTTGCAGGTCGCCTTAAATGAAGCCTCAGTGCCATGCGGAGCCGTGAATTCCATCGGAGAAGTATTTGACGATCCACAGATAAAACATCGAGGGATCAAAACCACGTTGCAACACCCGCTTTCTGAGACCGTCTCGGTCGCCGGCAGCCCAATTCGTCTGTCAAAGACGCCGGTCAGTTACCGTCTCCCACCGCCTCTTCTTGGCGAACACACGGACGAAGTCCTTTCGGACGAACTAGGCCTCGATCCTGTGGACATAGCTCATCTACGTTCGGAGCATGTAATCTAGCCTCGTTAAGCCATGCCGGTAAAACAATCACGTAAAAATCGGCCACCTATCTCCAAGCCTGCTTGATCAATGCCATGACCAAGGTTGGAACAAATATGCCACTGAGCGCTAATTGCCGACAAAGCCAAATTTTGGGTGGTCTCAAGCATCGCGTCTGGCGGAATCAAATCGTCGGAGTCTCCATGGATCAGTAGCACAGGGGGTCGCGACTTGACTTCATTGGCAGTTGCCTCTGTATCTACCGCACGCCCCGAATAACCAATGACACCAGCAAGCCGCTGACTTCGACGAAAGGCTACAAATAGAGCCATCATAGTGCCCTGACTAAAGCCGACCAGCGCCAGTCGGTCGTTACTCAGTCCAGTGCGCAATAACTGCGCATCGATGAATTGGTTGAGGATCGGCGCCGTTTCCCGGGCGCCTGTCTGCAGTATCTCAGGTGCTAAATCACGAATACTAAACCACTGGCGTCCTTGCGGTGCCATGTCATATCTATATGGCGCATCCGGTGAAATAAATTCCGTGTCGGGTAGCAGTTTAGCCCAGTGCGGTGCCAAACCAATTAAGTCATTTCCGTCGGCGCCAACACCATGTAAGAGGATAACCAATCTCTGTGGCGAGGCACCATTGGCCGGTGGATGCCGGGGGCCACTCAAGTCGGGAAGAGCCATTTAATCTTTGCCAGTGTAGTCTCCATTAATGCAAATTAAGCTATCAGCGCACCCACAATAAACAACATGATTTATCCTTTGGCGACACCATAACCAGCCTGACATGACCCAACCACGTACAGCACTTCAAGTCGTCACCCGATTTGCTCCTAGCCCAACTGGATATATGCATTTGGGCCATGCTTACGCCGCGATCTTTGCCTGGAATGCGGCACGTGAGCGCAATGGGCGTTTTTTGCTGCGTATTGAAGATATCGACCGAGACCGGTGCCGACCTGAATTCGAGGATGCAATCTTTGAGGACCTACACTGGCTTGGTTTGGACTGGGCCGGACAGCCACGTCGCCAGTCCGACAACATGGCGGATTACAAACGCGCCCTAAATAAATTGCATGCGTTTGATTTATTGTATCCCTGTTTTTGCACTCGAAAGGAAATACAAGCCGAAATTTCCAATGCTGACGTGGCACCCCACAATACTGATGGTCCAATCTACCCCGGAATTTGCCGAACGTTGACACCTAAGGAGCGCGAAGTACGCTTGTCAAGCAGCGTGCCTTACGCCCTTCGATTGGACATGACTAAAGCGCATGCGATCACCGGACCGTTGACCTGGAACGATCGAGAACAAGGCACAAACAATGCGGATACCGATGCCGGGGATGTCGTCCTGGCCCGAAAAGACGTTCCAACAAGTTATCATTTAGCCGTGACGCTCGATGATCATCGCCAACGAGTTACTCTAGTAACTCGAGGAATGGATCTTTTTCACTCCAGCAGTGTGCATCGGCTGTTGCAAAGTCTGCTAGGCCTTAACATACCCGAGTGGCAACACCATAAATTAATAATGAGCCAAGAGGGAAGACGACTATCTAAGCGAGGTCGAGCACTTACCATTCGCGCGCTACGCCGAGCCGGAGAGAGCCCGGCAAGTGTTCGGGCCATGGTGGGTTTTGATTAATTACAGAGCAAGCCAAAACGCGTGGCACAGGCAGTTATGTAAAAAATTAATGATTGAGAACAATTGAATCTTTTTGTGAAAACCCTAATTTTTCACAAAGCAAGAAAAATAGAATCATATGACCAAGCAGGACACTACCAAGACATTAAATATTTCTGTGCGTTCAGAAAAGACCAACAACCTATTAATAAGCTGCCGGACCGCTTTGGAAACTGCGCAACAGCTTGAGAACCAAGCCCGCGAGAGCGTGGTAAAATCAGTGATGCATGAAGGCCAACTCGATAACAGTATGGCTGTAGAAAATCAGTTTTCGTTGCACGGATACGCCTGGCTGGCAACTTATATTGAAGCGCTGCATCAATTACTTAAATGGGCCGAGCGCTTAGAAACAGTGGGTCTTTTGGGTGAACTAGAAAAATTGATTTTAAGGTCTGGATTTGGTGAATATCTGGGACAAATCAGTGGTGGCATCACAATGAGTCAGGTAGAAACTGTCCGACTGTCTGACCTTGGCATTGACGAAGAGGCCGAACACGCTTTTAGAACAACGGAGGTCACTCGCTTGATTCGAGACGGCAATAATCCGCAAACTCGCCAAGCGATCGCCAATCTAATCGTAGATGGTCACTTCGGCACATTAGGATTGGAAGACGTGGACCTGCAGTTAATTCGCAATCAATTCCAAAAGTTTTCAAATGAAAGAATCGCACCTTTTGCACAGTCCTGGCACAAAGCCGATAGCTTAATTCCGGATGAAGTGATCGCTGAGATGGCAGAACTCGGCGTATTTGGGCTCACAGTTCCGGAAAAATGGGGTGGATCCGAATCCGGAAAGACCGCAATGTGCCTGGTTACCGAGGAACTTTGCCGAGGTTATCTCGGCGTTGGATCACTCGCAACCAGAACGGAAATTGCGGCGGATCTTATTCGTGAACACGGTACTGAATCACAGAAACAACGATGGCTTTCTGGCTTAGCCAAAGGCAACGTGTTGCCCGCCGCAATGTTTACGGAGCCCGACGTTGGCTCCGATCTGGCTTCAGTAAGCACCCGGGCAAGCCGTTCGGGCGATGTCTATAAAATCAACGGGGCCAAAACTTGGTCAACCCACGCAGCACGCGCCGATCTGATGACGATGCTGGTGCGAACGGATCCCGACCAACCGGGACACCGCGGGCTCAGCATGCTACTAGCGCCAAAGCCACGAGGAACAGATGCCGAACCATTTCCCGCGCCCGGTATGCGAGGCACCGAAATTAAGGTACTGGGATATCGAGGCATGAAAGAATACGAAATCGGATTTGATGATTTTGAAGTTCCCGATGATTGTTTACTTGGCAAAATTGAAGGACAAGGGTTTAAACAGCTGATGAGTGGCATGGAAACCGCCCGAATCCAAACAGCTGCTCGTTCCATCGGCGTTGCGCAGAATGCGCTTGAACTTGGTCTCGACTATGCTACCGAGCGCCAACAGTTTGGACGATCCATCTACGATTTTCCGAGAATATCGGGCAAACTCGCTTTCATGACTGTAGAAGTCATGATGGCACGTCAATTGACTTGGGCAGCGGCTCGCGAGAAAGACGGAGGACGCCGCTGCGATCTCGAAGCGGGAATGGCAAAACTTCTTGCGGCCCGCGTCGCGTGGTCATCAGCAGACAACGCGATGCAGATTCATGGAGGGAATGGTTACGCGGAAGAATATCCCATCAGTCGGGTGCTGTTAGACTCGCGTATCCTAAGTGTGTTTGAGGGAACGGGAGAGATACAGGCGCAAATAATTGCACGGAGACTGTTAGAGAGCAACCGAGCTCCGACACGTTGATACTCGTGAAATGGCCCATGATCGATATTCGCTTAAGATGCCCCCAAATCGAGTATGTATTTCTGGGAAGTCAAGGTGCGAGGGTGAAAGAACGGAACTGAGGAATATTGGAGGACAAAAATGGCAGCCATAGAGATAGGTCACCACGAGAAGATCTAGCCTCTCACTTTCCGAACAAATTTATTTAGCCAGAAACTTTCCGAGTACCTCAGTATCAAAAGCCCTAGATTATCTATGTCCCTTAACCGAACACTTATTCGGCAGGGAAAAGCACGTAGTCGGAGCAAATATAATTGGAAAGTGGCCCGGATATCATATTGGGAAAAGACGCTTTATAATCACTTTTGTTCTACATAAGCACAAAAAGAAACCATAGTGGAAGCTTTCCAAGCCGTTTTTCCGATGCTAATCGCAATCGCTTTATTGGCGGTACTGGCAGTTTTGGTGGTCGGCATTATTGCAATGTTTCGAGGCGGGGAATTTAACCGGCTTTACGGCAACAAATTGATGCGCCTGCGTGTTCTATTTCAAGCGCTAGCAATACTCCTGATTGTGCTATTTGTGGTATTAATCCAAACTTAGAGTCTGCTTTTGTATTGACTGAGACCAACGCATAATTCATGACGTTGACTCAGACCAACCGATATGGCAGTGCAAGATAATCACACCTATCAGCAGTAATCCGGGAATCGGACTGGGTTTTACGTGTTTTATCGGAAGAGGTTTCTCAATGAAGGTGCTAGTCGCAGTCAAACGTGTCATCGATTATAACGTCAAGATCAGGGTCAAAACAGATGGGTCCGGGATTGAAACAAGCAATGTCAAGATGTCAATGAACCCGTTTGATGAAATCGCGGTCGAGGAAGCCATTCGCCTAAAAGAGGCTGGCAGAGTCAACGAAATAGTAGTGGTCTCAATAGGTGCCCAACAATGCCAAGAGACACTGCGAACGGCTTTTGCAATGGGGGCTGATCGTGGTATCCACGTGCTCACCGAGAAGACGCTTGAACCACTTGCGGTATCTAAGCTTCTGAAGGAAATTGTCCAGATAGAAAATCCCGATTTAGTGGTCTTAGGGAAACAGGCAATAGATGATGACAGCAACCAGTGTGCCCAGATCCTTGCTGGTCTATTAGACTGGGGCCAAGGCACTTTTGCCTCCAGACTGGACCTCGTCGACGGCAAAATAGAGGTCACACGTGAAGTAGATGGAGGGCTGGAAACGCTTTGGCTTGCCATGCCTGCCATCATCTCGACCGATCTTCGCCTAAATGAACCCCGTTATGCTTCCTTACCCAACATCATGAAGGCAAAGAAAAAACCCATCGACCAGAAGACCCCCGAAGATTACGGCGTTGATATCACTCCACGCCTCGACATACTGAAGGTCGAAAATCCACCCTCACGCGCCGCAGGAATAAAGGTGGCGAATGTCAATGAATTGGTCACGAAATTACGTGATGAAGCAGGAGTGATATGATGAGCAGCCTGATCATCGCTGAACATGATAATGTTGAAATCAAGCCCTCTACCTTAAACACCGTAACCGCTGCCACCGCCTTAGGGGACAGTGCTGACCTTCTAGTTGCAGGCAAGGATTGTGGGGCGGTTGCAGAACACGGTGCCAAAATTTCAGGCATCAGACGCGTGTGGCTAATTGATAAACCGGAATATGAACACCAACTGGCGGAGAGTATGGCTCCTTTAATTGCCGACATTGCCCGCAATTATAGTCACGTACTAGCACCGTCATCTACATTCGGGAAAAATATTTTACCACGTGCTGCGGCGCTGCTCGATGTGCAACAAATCTCTGATATCGTTGCAGTTGAATCTGACGACAGGTTCGTACGACCAATCTATGCCGGAAATGCCATGGCCACTGTTCGCTCAACCGACTCGGTTAAGGTTATAACGGTTAGAACCACTGCCTTTAAGGCAGCGGAAATGACGGGAACGGCAACACAAGAAACCTACCCAGGCAAAGGGGATTCGAAACTATCGGGATTCTTGAAACGCGAGTCTTCTAAGTCGGAACGGCCCGAATTGACCGCCGCAAAAGTAATTGTTTCGGGGGGTCGGGGCATGCAGAACGGTGAGAACTTTGTTCTACTGGAAGCGCTTGCAGACAAACTTGGTGCTGCTGTTGGCGCGTCACGAGCAGCAGTCGATGCCGGCTTCGTGCCAAACGATTATCAGGTAGGCCAGACTGGCAAAATTGTTGCGCCAGAATTATACATCGCAGTCGGTATTTCAGGCGCCATTCAGCATTTAGCAGGTATGAAAGATAGCAAAGTAATCGTTGCGATAAATAAAGATGAGGATGCCCCAATTTTCCAGATTGCTGACTACGGCGTAGTGGGAGATCTTTTCAAAGTCGTACCTGAACTTACTGAGGCATTAGATAAATGATGGCAATTTGGATGCCAAAAATGGAACGTCAAAGATGATCCGGGAAGTCGCAATTATCGGTTCAGGTTAGATGGGAGCGGGCATCGCACACGTCTACGTACTTGCTAGCCTATAAGTTATCATGATGGACACCAGCGATGCAAAACTTGAGCACGGCGTAAAGACAATCAAAGGAAGCCTTGGTCGCCAAATTTCGATGTAAAACAATTTAGGCCGCATCATGGTATGAGGCCTAGCCAAAATAAACATTCGACAATCGATAGCCACGCTCAAGCGGCATCCATAACGGAATGCTCTCTATCATAATTCAACATCGAAGCTAACCAACGCTCAGTTTCGGCAACAGTGATGCCCTTCCGGGCCGCATAATTCTGGACTTGATCTAATTCTATCTTGCCGACGCCAAAATAACGACTGTCAGGATGACTGAAATAGATTCCGCAAACCGAAGCACCTGGCCACATGGCAAAATTGTCCGTCAAGGATACGCCTGTATTGCTTTCAGCGTCCAACAAGGAGAACAAAGTTTGCTTCTCTGTATGATCTGGGCAAGCAGGATAACCCGGGGCTGGCCGAATACCTCTATATAGTTCACGTATCAGAGATTCATTTTCGAAGCTTTCATCAACGGCATAACCCCAAAACTCTTTTCGAACGCGCTCGTGCATGTGTTCCGCGAAAGCTTCGGCCAGTCGATCTGCGATGGCTTTGACCATAATTGCGCTGTAATCATCATTTGCCGATTGAAAACGATTGGCGGCCTCCTCGCAACCATGACCAGAGGTGACTACAAAGGTGCCTATGTAATCCGAAACACCACTATCAAGAGGCGCAACAAAATCAGCCAACGCATAATTGGCACGTCGTCGATCGCGGGTCATCTGCTGCCGGAGAGTGTGCAGCCTGGCAAGTTCGGTTGTCCTAGAATCGTCGCTGAAAACAACGATATCGTCGTCTTCAACAGAATTCGCCGGCCAAAGCCCAATCACCGCCCGAGCATTAAACCAGCCCTCTTCAACGATTTGGGAAAGCATGCTCCGAGCATCACGGTACAAATCCTGCGCTGCCGCTCCAACCACCTCATCCTCAAGTATCTTGGGAAATTTTCCAGCTAGTTCCCAGGCTTGAAAAAATGGATCCCAGTCGACATAGCGAACAACAGTAGAAAGGTCATAATTATCAAATGAACGTACGCCAAAATATTTTGGTTGTGGCGGCTTATAACTTGACCAATCAATCTCCAATTTATTTGCACGCGCTTTCTCAAGAGCCTGTTTGGTGCTCTTGCGGCCATCACTGGCGTGCTTGTCACGAATTTTCTCATATTCGTTCGAAATTTTAGCAAGAAACTCATCGCGATGCTCCGCCGACAAGAGATTCCCCATAACCCCAACCGCTTTAGATGCATCGGTGACATGAACAGTAGCACCCGTATAATTCGGCGTAATCTTCACTGCCGTGTGAACCCTACTGGTAGTCGCACCACCTATTAGTAACGGCACTCCGATGTCAGCTCGCGCCATCTCTTTAGCGACGATGCGCATTTCTTCTAAGCTCGGCGTTATTAGTCCCGACAGCCCGATCATGTCGGCACTTTCTCTCTTTGCGGTCTCGATTATATCTATGCATGGCACCATCACACCAAGATCAACAACTTCATAGTTGTTGCACTGGAGCACCACGCTCACGATGTTTTTCCCAATATCGTGGACATCCCCCTTTACCGTCGCCATGACAATCTTACCAGCTTTGTTTGCGACACCGCCGTCGGAGCACTTTTCGTTTTCCATGAACGGGGTTAAATGGGCAACGGCCTGTTTCATTACGCGAGCACTCTTGACCACTTGAGGTAGAAACATCTTGCCTGCGCCAAATAAATCTCCCACCTCATTCATCCCAGCCATCAATGGACCCTCGATCACATGCAACGGACGATCGGCCACTAGTCGCGCCTCTTCCGTGTCCTGAACGATAAAATCTCCTATACCGCGAACCAGCGCATATTTAATTCGCGCGGCCACATCATTCTTCCGCCACGACATATCGCCTTCATTCGGCTTCGAGAGTTGCCCTCGGTGGTTCTCCGCAACCTCTAGTAGCCGTTCGGTGGCATCGTCACGCCGATTGAATAAAACGTCTTCAATCCGATTCTTAAGCCCAGTTGGAATTTGTTCGTAGATAGGAAGTTGCCCTGCGTTGACAATGCCCATGTCCATGCCGGCCTGAATGGCGTGGTACAAAAAAACCGAGTGCATCGCAGATCGTACTCTATCGTTTCCGCGAAATGAAAAAGATACATTCGACACACCACCCGAGACATGTGTATGGGGCAACTCTGCTTTAATGCGACGCGTCGCTTCAATGAATGCAATGGCATAATCATTATGCTCTTCGATGCCAGTAGCGACCGCAAAAATATTGGGGTCAAAGATGATATCTTCAGGTGGAAAGCCAACTTCGTCCATTAATAACTTATAACTGCGAGCACAGATTCCTACTTTCCGCGAAGCTGTCTCTGCTTGCCCATTCTCATCGAATGCCATGACCACAACGGCTGCTCCGTAGCGTCGTACTAAGTCAGCTTGTTCTAGGAATATCTCCTCCCCTTCTTTCAGACTGATCGAATTGGCGATGCACTTCCCCTGAACATTTTTTAAGCCCGCCTCAATCACAGACCATTTCGACGAATCAATCATTACTGGGATCCGGCTAATATCCGGCTCGGCAGCAATCAATCGGAGAAATCGGACCATAGCTGCTTCGCCGTCCAGCATACCCTCGTCCATATTGATATCGAGAATTTGTGCGCCGTTTATCGCTTGCTGACGAGCAACCTCGAGGGCTCCTTCATAATCCTCCGCAATAATAAGTTTGCGAAATCTCGCCGAGCCAGCAACATTGGTACGCTCTCCAATATTGACAAACCGTGGGATCATGCGCCCACCTCAATAGCTTCAAGGCCTGACAATCGCAAATGCTGCTGCAATATCGGTGGTTCGCGTGGTGGAAAACCGGCGACAGCCTCTGCAATCGACTGGATATGGTCAGGAGTAGTGCCACAACAACCACCAACAAAATTTACAAGACCATCTTCGGCCCAAGTCCGAAGATGGCTGGCAGTCTCTTCAGGTGGCTCGTCATATTCCGCAAACTCGTTGGGTAAGCCCGCATTTGGATAAGCGCTAATCATACAATCCGCTTTAGCAGCGAGCTCTGCTATGTAGGGTCTCAATTGTGCAGCACCAAACGAACAATTGAGACCAATGCTGATCGGATTACTATGACGAACTGAAAACCAGAAAGCCTCTATCGTCTGTCCTGTAAGGGTTCGACCCGATCGATCTGTAATCGTGCCAGAAACCATAACAGGCAAACGACAACCATGCTCTTCGAATAGTTCCTCAAAAGCAAACAGCGCCGCTTTTGCGTTCAACGTGTCAAACACTGTCTCGAGCAATAGTATGTCCACGCCACCTTCAATAAGAGCGGCTCCGGCTTCATGGTACGTTGCACGTACCTCGTCAAACGTGACCGCCCGGTATCCAGGATCTGACACATCCGGTGATAGCGACGCAGTTCGGTTGGTTGGCCCGAGCGCCCCGGCAACAAATCGTGGCCTATCAGCAGTCGATACGTTATCGGCAGCCTCTCGAGCCAGGCGGGCTCCTTCAATATTTAGTTCCCGAACAATCCTTTCGAGTTTGTAGTCAGACATCGAGATTGAGTTAGAGTTAAAAGTGTTTGTGGTAAGAATATCTGCACCCGACTCCAAATACGAAGAGTGGATCTCTTTGATGACTTCGCCTTGAGTGATATTAAGTAAGTCATTGGCCCCTTTAAGATCAGACGGGTAATCTGCAAATCGTTTCCCACGATAGTCGGCGTCACTTAACTGATAGCCTTGGATCATTGTTCCCATAGCGCCATCCAATACCAAAATACGTTCTCGAGCTGCGTTCGCAACAAGGCTTGGGTCGGGGACCATCTTATGATTGCTCCTCGTCCACGCGGGCGTGCGCTGCTGTTCGCACACCCAACATGTGACATATAGAAAATACAAGATCGGCGCGGTTCAGGGTGTAGAAATGAAACTCGTTGATACCGGAATCTAGAAGCCCAAAACATTGGTCCGCAGCCGTATGCGCCGCAACCAACTGACGCGTACTTGGATCGCTGTCCAATCCATCAAATCTATTGGCGAACCAGCCTGGTATAGAAGCTCCACACATCGAACTAAAGCGAACAACCTGCTGAAAGTTCGTAACCGGCAAGATACCAGGCACCACAGGCGCCTCGATTCCAGCACTTCGAACCTTATCTAGAAATCGTAAAAAAAGATCGTTGTCGAAGAAAAACTGAGTGATGAGACGTGTTGCACCAGCATCTAGCTTTCGTTTCAAATGGTCCAAGTCACTTTGGATTCCGCGAGAGGCCGGGTGAGGTTCCGGATAGGCCCCAACACTTATCTCAAAATCCGCTATTTTCCTGAGGCCAGAAATCAACTCAACCGAACCATCATAACCTTGGGGATGCGGCACGAAACGCGCCTCTCCTTTAGCCGGATCTCCCCGCAACGCTACTACGTGTTTCACACCTGCCCCGTAATATGCGCGAGCCACCGCGTCTAACTCCGCAATACTGGCACCAACACACGTTAGGTGGGCGGCAGGCTCAAGGTCTGTCTCGGCGCGAATGCGGCTAACTATGGAGTGTGTGCGGATCCGGGTGCTACCGCCTGCACCGTAGGTCACGGATACAAACCTCGGCCCTAAGGGGGCCAACCGACTCAGAGAATGCCAAAGGCTCTCCATCATTTTCTCTGTCTTAGGAGGGAAAAATTCAAACGAAACAACCAACGGAGCTTGGTTGGTATATTGGATATTATCAATGCCCTTCATTTCAGGACCTTTTGAGACAACGGCGAGTCGGAATACCTGATGGAATCGGCCAGTCGTCGCGCTTCCCACAACACGACCGTCAATTCTTCTCCCTCCAGTCGTAGTGGTGTCTCACATTGAAGGCCTGCCCCCTCGAACCAGCCACGCATTTCTGGGTCCGTAAATCCAAGGCGTCGATGGGCGTGCTCCGTACGTAGAAATTCTAAATCATGTCGATCAAAATCAACCACTACCATGTGCCCGCCTGGGCGCAGTACCCGGCTCGCTTCAAGTAACGCGGTCGCTGGATCATCCGAAAAGTGCAACACCATGTGTATTGACACCGCATCAAATGATCCCGTCGCAAAGGGCATTCTGTACATATCTCCGTGCCGCACCTGACAGTTGCTTGCTCCTGGGCGTTGTAAATTTACGCGAGCTACCGCCAACATCGCCCGCGACAGATCAATGCCAACACCGCGGTCAATTTGGTCCGCCATTAATTCTAAAATTCGTCCAGTACCGGTGCCAATATCAAGAAAGTCGCTGACGTGCTTGTTGGAAAACACATCCTTAAGAGCCACCTCCACCTCATGCTCAGGCACGTAGAGCCTGCGCAATTCATCCCAGCGCGGCGCATTTTCGGCGAACAGTCTTTGAGCCTCCACGGCACGCGCCTGCTTCACCTTACTAAGTCTCTGTCGGTCCAGTATCAGCGCCCCATCTTCTTTCGGCAGCAGAGTCAACAATTTCTGAGCCAACTCTTTGCCAACACCATCAGAAATCACTTGATAAAAAGCCCATGTCCCTTCCTGGCGTCGCTCAAGCAATCCCGTATCACAAAGTTGTTTTAGGTGGTGCGACACGCGCGGTTGGCTCTGTCCTAGGATGTCCGTCAATTCCGTCACAGTCAGTTCGCTATCAGCGCAAAGTGCGAGTAAGCGAAACCTTGTCGGCTCCGCGGCAGCCCGAAGTCCTTGTAAGACGAAATCCAGCATCACAACCCCTCGATTAACTATACATGAGTATGTATATAAAGATGTATTTATGTTACATTGAATAACATTACAAGGTACTATTTGTGAATGGGACGGTGGACGCTATCGTCGAGCTTGCAGGCCAACCTGACTACACCGAAATGAGGGATCCGGGCCCAAACCGTTTACGTTTTACGGAAGAACAGAAGGAACAGAAGGAACAGAAATAATCCCTATCGCTGAGCCAATAATCCAAGAATATACAACGAAGGCGGCTGTTACCGCGGCGATGGGCAGCACCGAGACATATATACCACAGTTTGGCCATGATGAGAGCAAGTGCAGTACTGACACTGGTTTTTCCTGGAATCTTGTGTTACCGATTTTACAGGTTGCAAGTGATGACGGGACATCTGATAAGATTACTGTCAAGGATGGCTTTTCGGATGCGCCTGAAAACTGGAGCGGGGCTGGACTGTTAAATTCCGAGGGTTAATGACTTTATTGGCCTCCTCCCCATCGACGAATGATAAAAAATCATTTAGCCGATTAGGATGAAACAGGATAAGGATGCGGGTGCTTGCTCAGAAATAACAACATATCCAACGCGAGGTTGCGGGTTACGGGTATAACGACGCGATTGTTCGTGGCGTCTTGTTGTTGCCTGGCAGTTTTAGGTGCATGTGCAACACCGCCCACAGGTAACCCCGAAGCTCTCGCCGAATGGGAAGCAATCAATGATCCATTGGAGCCGTTGAATCGTGGGATATTTGGTGCCAACCTAGCGCTTGATCGCGTGCTGTTTCGGCCTATAGCTATAGGTTACCGGTGGGT
>PTKD01000022.1 GCA_002938115.1 Alphaproteobacteria bacterium MarineAlpha9_Bin7
TTGTGACATCCTCTGCCTTTGTGACATCCTCTGCCTTTGTGGCATCCTCTGCCTTTGTGACATCCTCTGCCTTTGTGACATCCTCTGCCTTTGTGACATCCTCTGCCTTTGTAGCGTCCACAGGTTTTATCTCTTCCGTAGCTGGCGGATCCTTAGACACACGGGTCTTGCTCTCATCGCCAGAGTCACTTGATCGACGGTCCGTCTCTCGCCGAGAGCGCCCCTCTCGGGAGGTACGGCCTTGCATAATTACTGACGGATTCTCGTCGAAAGCGTCTGTGCGGACGGTGAGATAACGAAGAACATTCTCATGAAGACGCATGTTACGCTCCATTTCGGATACAGCGTCGGCCGGTGCGTCGATATGAAGCATGGCGTAATGACCTTTGCGGTTCTTCTTTATGCGGTATGCTAAAGTTCTCAGCCCCCAATACTCAGAGCGCACGACCGAACCACCGTGCTCTGCCACGATACCACCAAGTCGCTCCACCAACGCCTCGGCCTCCTGTGCCGGAACGTCCTGGCGCGCGATAAACACAGTCTCATAGAGCGGCATTCCCAGCTCCTTGTAGTCTTTATGCTCTAGTTTGGGACAACGATCCGCCTTGCTCAGTCAACCAGCAATGGACTTCCCGTCGCAGACCAATTTAGGCCGCCAGCCCCGAGCACAGCCGAATGTGACGGCGCACTATAGCGAAATTTCGTTTTCGTGCAAGCTGATGAAACAAGACATGTACTGAAATACCAAGTCAAAGCTTGACACCCAAAACTACAGCGGGCAATCCATTGGCGATAAACACCGACAAAAGTTAAAATCGTGCACAAGGAGTAACAGCATGTCCCGTGCGTTGATTTTCCCTGGTCAAGGCTCTCAACGGGTTGGCATGGGTAAAGAGATTTATGATGCCTTCGGTATTTCAAGGCAGGTGTTTGAAGAGGTGAATGATACACTCGGCCAGAATCTGAGCCGTTTAATGTTTGAAGGACCCGAAAACGAATTAACTTTGACGGAGAACGCCCAGCCTGCCTTGATGACCGTGTCAATCGCAATAGTCCGCGTCCTCGAACAGGAGGGTTCACAGGCAATTTCCGACGTCGCCGAATTCGTAGCTGGGCACTCGCTCGGAGAGTATTCCGCGCTTGCCGCAGCGGGTGCAATCTCTCTCCCTGATACCGCTCGATTACTCAAATGTCGTGGTGTAGCAATGCAAAACGCGGTGGCAATTGGTGATGGTCGGATGACCGCCATTCTTGGTCTGGGCCTGGATGAGGTCACTAAAATTGCGGAAATGGCGAGCGACAAAGGAATTTGTGAAATTGCCAATGACAATGCGCCAGGCCAGATCGTGCTTAGCGGACAATCTGCTGCAATTGAGCGCGCCATGACGCTGGCTAAGGAAAATGGCGCTAAACGTGCGCTAACATTAGACGTCAGCGCCCCGTTTCACTGTGCACTCCTCCAGCCCGCGGCAGAAATTATGGGAAAAGTGCTGGCCTCCGTCACAATTAGGGCACCCCACCCACCACTAATTTCTAATGTAATAGCTGAGCAAGTGAACCAACCTAATCAAATTCGTGAGTTGCTTGTTGAGCAAGTGACTAACCGGGTCAGATGGCGCGAAAGTGTGCTTTGGATGAAATCCAAGGGAGTAGATAATCTTGTAGAGGTCGGCACCGGTAAAGTGCTGACAAATCTTTCCCGACGGATTGATAACGAAGTCTCCGGTCATTCTATCGAGAAACCGGACGACTTAGACCAATTTCTTAATTCAATTTGACGTCTCACATTGCACCGGGGATTTTTTAACATGTTTGATTTGGCTAATAGAAATGCGTTGATTACTGGAGCATCGGGTGGAATTGGAGCTTCGATAGCTCGCGCATTTCATAAACAAGGTGCAAACGTAACCCTCTCAGGAACACGGGAAACAATACTTAAAGAAATATCCAGCAAACTTGGCGAACGCGCGCACGTAGCTCCATTTGACCTCACTGATAGCAGCGCGCCAACCAACCTTGTTGAAACCGCTCACACCAAAATGGGTAGTGTTGATATTTTGATAAACAACGCTGGCATAACCAGGGATAGCCTGGCCCTACGCATGAAAGACGAAAATTGGCATGACCTGCTTGAAATAAACCTTACCGCCGCATTTAAACTTTCGCGCGCGGTGCTGCGTGGCATGATCAAACAGCGCTGGGGGCGCATCATCAATATAAGTTCGATCGTGGCGCTAACAGGTAACGCGGGTCAGGCCAACTACTCCGCTGCTAAAGCCGGCCTAATTGGTCTAACAAAATCCCTTGCGGCAGAAACTGCAAAACGAGGGATCACAATCAACGCAATAGCGCCGGGGATGATAGATACCCCTATGACCCAAGCTCTCACAGAGCAGCAACAAGCAGCCCTGCGGGAACAAATACCAACAGGAAATCTAGGTCTTCCAGAGGATATCGCCGCTGGGGCAGTCTTTCTTGCTTCGGATGAGGCAGCCTACATCACCGGGGAAACCCTGAACATTAATGGCGGAATGGTGATGATCTAATCGCAATCAGGCTTGCCAATCCCAGTTGTCAGCCTTGCTAGTAAAGCGGGGAGAAGTGTGGTACAAACCATGCTGACGGCGGTTTTCGTGTGCCCAGCTTCCCCCCGTAAACTGGTGTCATAATTCCGGTTGCTGCCTCTTAACCGAAAATCGAAACCGCATTCTAAGGGGCGCATTAATACTAAAAGGGGTTTATCCATGAGTGACGTCGCGGATCGGGTAAAGAAAATTGTCGTCGAACACCTGGGCGTCGACGAGGGAAAAGTCGTCGAGACTGCCAGCTTCATCGACGATCTTGGCGCTGATAGTTTAGATACAGTCGAATTAGTCATGGCTTTTGAAGAGGAATTCAGTTGCGAGATACCCGATGATGCGGCAGAAAAAATCATTACCGTGAAGGATGCGATCGACTTCATCGGAACACAGAGCTAGCTCTCCAACGCCGCCGGCATGCTTGCGCCGGGAACAACAATGAGACGGGTTGTCATCACAGGAATGGGACTAGTCACGCCACTTGGCTGTGGCGTCGCGGCGTGCTGGGATAAGCTCCTAGCAGGAGAATCAGGTGTTCGGCCCATCGACCAATTTGAAACTTCAGATCTACCGGCGCGAATAGCCGGCCTAGTTCCAAGGAGCGGCGTCCACAACGCGTTTCACCCCGATGACTGGCTCGAACCCAAGGAACAACGCAGAATGGACGAATTTATCCATTTTGCAATTGCGGCCGCCAGTGAGGCAGTGGCCGATGCTGACTGGGCGCCGAAGGACAATAAATCACTCGAACGAACAGGCGTTATGGTTGGATCGGGCATAGGTGGCCTTCGCACTATTGAACAAGGGGCACTCACATTGGCCGAGAAAGGCCCACGCAAGCTGAGCCCATTTTTCATTCCATCCTGCCTAATAAATCTTGGTTCAGGACAAATATCGATTCGGTTTGGTTTTAAAGGACCCAATCACTCCGTAGTGACCGCTTGTTCGACGGGAGCACATGCCATCGGCGATGCCGCTCGCCTCATCATGTTAGATGACGCTGATGTAATGGTTGCCGGTGGTTCCGAAAGCCCTGTCACACGGCTCGGTGTGGCTGGATTTGCAGCTGCCCGAGCATTGTCAACCAACTTTAATGACCAACCTGAACGCGCATCGCGGCCCTGGGATCAGGATCGGGATGGGTTCGTTATGGGAGAGGGCGCAGGCATAGTTGTACTTGAAGAGTATGAACATGCTTGTCGACGCGGCGCTCATATTTATGCCGAGGTGGCCGGGTACGGTCTGTCCGGTGACGCACATCATATTACTGCCCCAACACCTGACGGAGACGGTGGTTACCGTTCAATGAAGTTAGCCATGCGAAAAGCCGAATTAGACACAGTAGACATTGATTATATAAATGCCCACGGCACTTCAACGCCACTTGGAGATGAAATTGAACATGCCGCCGTGAAACGCCTATTCAAAGATGCAGCGGAAACGATTTCGATGTCCTCGACTAAGTCATCTATAGGTCATTTGCTTGGTGCAGCGGGCGCTGTAGAGGCAATTTTTTCAACCATGGCAGTGGCAAATAACGCCGTCCCGCCTACATTAAACTTGCAGAAACCATCTGAAGGATGTGACCTTGACTTGGTGCCTTTAAAATCAAGGGACCGAATTGTCCGGGTGGCGATGTCAAATAGTTTTGGATTTGGTGGCACCAATGCAACACTTATCGTAAAGAAGTGCACGGCACCTGAATCCCAAAAAATTTAAGGCACGCCCGTAGCAAAGCAAACGGTAAACTCATCAATATGATCAGACTTGCCTCTGGATTGCTATCAATTTCATTGATCCTTGTTGCGTCGACTGCCGCAAGTGTATGGTTTCTGGAAAGTTGGCTTGATAGACCCGGACCACTTTCGGAACCTTTGATAACTGTTTTAGAACCTGGCACGGGGATCAAATCGATCGCCAGTCACCTGGCCGACGTCGATGCGATAGATAATCCCCATATCTTCGCGCTTGCAGTCGTAACAAAAAACAAATACGGCCCCCTACAAGCAGGGGAGTACAGTTTCCCAGAAAGGGTAAAACCTCGCACAATTCTTGCCGTACTCACCTCGGGAAGCACCTTGGTGCATAAACTAACAATACCCGAAGGTTTGACCAATTCTGAAATCATGGAAATTGTTCAGAACACCGCGGCGCTAAGTGGCGAAATTAAAGCAGTGCCCAAAGAAGGTCGTTTGCTGCCGGAGACCTATCATTTCTCACGTGGCGATACCCGAGAGAGCATGGTTACACGTATGGAAGCAGCGATGCAGGACGCACTGCAGGCTTTGTGGTCAGAGCGCCTGCCTAACTTGCCTTATAGCAGTCCTAATGAAGCCTTGATAATGGCTTCAATAATAGAAGAGGAAACAGGACGCGCTAGCGAAAGGGCCCGTGTCGCCGCTGTATTCGTCAATCGTCTCCGACTTGACATGCTCCTACAATCAGACCCAACGATCCTTTACAGCATCACTGCAGGCGATGGTAAACTCGGACGACCGCTTACCCACGCCGACCTTCGAATTTCAAATCCCTACAACACCTATCGGCATATTGGCCTACCACCAGGACCAATTACCAACCCAGGAAAAGCCGCGATTGCCGCGGCCCTCAGACCCTCTGAGACAAATGAACTCTACTTTGTTGCAGACGGAAACGGAGGCCATAGATTTGCGCAAACACTGACAGAGCACAATCGCAATGTAGTTGATTACCGCCGCTCAAACCAAAAAACCAAAGAGTGCAGCGCATGTTAGTCTGTATAGGTATCAACAAAGTGAAGTGAAAACTGTGCACGTAGAAATTGGCCTTCAAAGACGAGGTTTGATGTTGGTTTTATCTTCTCCATCTGGGGCAGGGAAAACCACAATTTCACGGCGCCTCCTGGAACGAGATGACAATCTGCGAATATCTGTGTCGGTGACAACCCGGAAGCCGCGACAAAATGAATTGCCCGGCGTTGACTACATATTCGTTAATGGAGATGTATTTCAAAAAATGCTCGATGAAGGAGGGCTCTTGGAACATGCAACTGTGTTTGGTCACCTCTACGGGACACCTCGTAAGACCGTTGAGGAATCTTTATCCGCAGGACATGACATCCTATTCGACATCGATTGGCAAGGAGCACAACAGATTACTGAAAAAGCGCGAGACGATGTCGTGAAGATTTTTATTCTCCCTCCATCGACACAGGAATTGGAACGGCGACTTAAAAATCGTGCACAAGACAGTATAGATGTCGTGGCCGAGAGAATGGAGAAGGCCGCCAGCGAAATGACGCACTGGGCTGAATACGACTACGTGATCATCAATGAAGACATAGATTACGCGGTAATCCAAGTACTGGATATTCTATCTGCTGAACGACTACGCCGCCATCGCGGGATCGAAGTGAGCGAATTCATAGAAAAGTTGATTGGTGAACAATAAGAACCCGTAGACCATTCAGGTCATTTAGTCGATTGTCCCGGATCCGGCTCCCGCATCAAGTGCGCGAGAGAGAGAACAAAACCCGGCCACCGAAACCTCCTCTGGACGAACTGTGGGTGAAAGCCCGGCAGTTTCAAGCAAGCTCAGACTATCAGGGCACAATTTTTTCAAGCTAGTTCTCAACATTTTACGACGTTGCCCAAATGTAGCTGCTGTAACCCGCTCCAAACTCGGCATACACGCAATACTCAAAGGTTGGGCCCGCGGGAGCAACTCAACGACTGAAGAGACCACCTTTGGTTCAGGAGTGAAAGCGCGGGCCGGTACATCGAACAACACTCGAACCTCACACAACCACTGAACGATCACCGATAACCTGCCGTACTGCTTGTTGCCTGGCTTGGCGGCGATTCGCTCAGCTACTTCCCTCTGGAACATCAGGGTCAGCCGTTTGAATTTGCCTATAGCGGGAAGATAGTTCAACAAGAGTTGCGTCGCTATATTGTATGGCAGATTGGCAACAATCTGGGCCGGCGGATCGACCAAGGCAGCCGCGTCAATCTTAAGGGCATCACCTTCAATCAAAGTCAGACGATCGTTCGAACCTGACACAAGCTCGCGTAGCGCGGCCGAAGCCCGAATGTCGCGCTCAACGGCGACAACTCTGCTTGCGGCACTCTCCAATAAAGCTCGCGTCAACCCTCCAGGGCCCGGTCCAACCTCCAGCACTGAGACACCTTGGCGGATGTCTGCTGCACGGACGATGCGCCTGATTAAATTTAGATCCAACAAGAAATGTTGCCCAAGCGACTTACGCGCAACGAGCCCATGACGGGAAATTACTTGGCGAAGCGGTAGCAGCGGCGTGTATATCGAGGACATAGAGCTAAACACGCAAATCAACAAAGGCACTACGACGTAAATCCCGCAACAGCCTTCGCGCCAGAACCTCTAGCCGAGCCATCTCCATCCGCGCCCGCACTGTTTCGCGTTCGCCAAAACTTTGATTGGGGTCATCTCGATCACAAACCATCACTAAATGGACGCCAAACTCTGAACGCACCGGTGGGCTCGGAACACCAATCTCTAATTTCAACAAATGCTTTCGGAACACTTCTGGAAGATCGTTAAGGAAGACCCACCCTAAATCTCCAGAAGTACCGGAATTAAGTTCTTCAGCCACCGACGCCATATCCTCACAACCATCGATATCGCTCCTGACTTGCTCCGCGAATGCAGATTGACTGGCTACTACGTTGTCATCGCTTCCATCCGGCACCGGCAGAGTAATCTGCAGAAGCTGGACCCGAATTTTACTCGGATCAGAAACCAACACCTTCCGACGATCTCGCAGGCGAACGATATGTAACGCTTCAGTTGTGAGGATCGGGTCAGAAACACCACCTACATCCATTTCGGCGACGACTCGCGCTAACTCTGGACGAAGTTGGTTTGCGCCCATCCAGCCCATATCGCCACCATAATTCCCCATTGCACTTTGACTAAATTGGGCGGCAATTGCTTCGAATTGTGCACCCCCACGAATTTGTTTCACCAATTGGTGGGCCGTTGCAAGTAGCCCGCCCCCACTTGCAGATGGTCCTTCAAAATACAGATCAATTTGCGAAATCAGGTATTCCGGCTTACCACGGTTGGCCTGAAGCCGTGCCACCTCGTCTTCCACATCTTCTTCACTGATCACCACTTGGGGACGAAGTCTGGTAACTATGAATTTACCCCACAAAATCTGAGCCTGAATCTGACGTTCCAAAAAGATGCGAGGGATGCCGATGCTTGCCAACCATTCGTTTAGTTGGCCCAGACTTAGCCCGTTCTGTTGCTCGAACATCTCTAAACCATTTCTTAGTTCATCTTCCGACAGCGTGACGCCCTGACGCTCAGCTTCCTGCGCCTGTAGTTGTTCCTCAATCAAAGTTCGGAGAACGGGTTGCACCAATTGTTGACGAACCTCCGGCGAGTCTTCAAGACCTGTTGCCAAGGCCGCCATTTTGACGCGCGCAAGTACATCCAACATAGAAATAACATTGTCATTCACGACAGCAGCGATACGGACCAATTCTTGGGATACCGCCGGGCCAGACAAAAAAATCAAACCCAATAATGCAAACATCAACTGCTTCATGGATCAGTTACCAATATACAAAGCACAGATTCTGCCCAGCCAGACACACAACACAGAGAATAGAAGTTTGCCCTGACCGCAGCAACCAGGTCCTCTGACTAGCCAAGGTTCCGGAGCGTTACGCGGATGAAAAAATCGGTAAGCGGCGGTACACCTGCATTCGAAGCATTAAAGTAACGATTCAAAGAAGTCGTAATCAGAACGCATTCGTCCTGGTAAACCAACCCAACACTACTGAACAAACCGCCACCACCCTCTGTCAAGTCGCGTTGGTGAGATACGTTCAACCGCCAGTGTTTCCTTGGTTCATAATTTATCCCTAAATTTACCTGCTCCAGAGATGTTGGAACTCCTATCGTAGATCCATCGCTTAGCTTCGTGTACGCCAAACTCCCATGTAGCCATCCGGGACCAACCAAAGCACCAACAGAAGATCGACGTATTGCAAAATTCTTACGATCCAGCCTAAATCTGTGAGACAAATTTAAATAATTGGTCGGCGTAATAATAGTACGCCCAACAAAGTCTGAAAAATGCTGGTCTAACCCAGTACCAACTTCAAAGGTGTCGTCCTCCCGGGCCCTATAACTCTGACCAAAAAAAACCTCGCTTCGACCCGAAGTTTCGCCACGCAGTTCGGTTCGAATACCATAGTTTAACCGCGCCCCTCCCTCATAACGATCTAGTCCCGGAAAGCGGTTTGCACTAAATAAGTTAATGTCATCAAATTCAAATGCGACACTGTCCTCATTCGGGATCTTGCTCGAATTGCCACCGTTCGGACCCCAGATGAACTGAACAATAGGTTCTACAATCTGTGCCCCACTCGCAAATTTCCGGCCGAATGGATACCGCCACTTAACTTGGGTTTCCGGCACGAGTCTTCCCGTGAAACCGTTTTGTGTGGCACCAATGTTTACAGGATCCGCCACATCCGCGACGTGATACAAATCGCTCCGTAATGACAAGGTCAGATCGTAGACCTCTCCAGCAGTCGAAGTAAAAGGTAACCGCCAGCCGCCTTTGACAGAGACGCGTCGACTTTCCGCTCCCACCGAACGACCAATTACTCGAATATCGGCATCCACCGACCAATAGTCACCCCGCACACTTGGTTCACTTCGAAATAGGTAACGCCCGAACGGGGCTACATACGGCACTGTGTCTCTGTCGACACTGGAATCCAGACTTTGAAAGGACAAGATCCGAAGATCTGAAAAATTTCGCGCTTTGCTACCCATTAAGTATGCTTGGCTTGTCAAATGAGAGTCCACTCTCCCAAAGCTGTAACCAGCTAAATACCCATCCCGACCAATTCCGTAACGCCCCAAGTAGGTTGCATCAGTTGCTCGATTGACATTAAATCCAGCCAACCAACGAGGATTTACAGTGAATTCGCCAACTCCGAATAAATGACCCCTGGTTTCTTTTATCCCTTGCGGGTCTACTCTTTCTCGATCCGCCGGAGTAATGCTCCCATTCAATTTATACTCGCCATGTTTTCGTACTTCCCGGTACTCTCCGGTTAGCATAACACCGTCTTTGGAAGTGATGATTGGCGCAAAGGTAGCATCCCTGTTTGGTGCTATATTAAAGAAGAACGGCTGCTCATAAGTTAAGCCAAAGACACTATTCCTTCCCATAGATGGTGTGAGAAAGCCAGTCTTACGAACTACCGATGGGTCTGGATGGCTGAAAAACGGTACATAGGCCACCGGGACCCCAAACACTTCGAGAAATGCATCTTTATAAAAAATACGTTTGAGTGATTTATCGTGGATGACCCTGAAAGACTTAATTTGCCACAATGGTTCTTTCTCGTGATTTTCAGGGCAGAGCTCACATGGACTATATACCGCCTTACGAATCTTAAGCCGGCCATCGCCGGTCATTCTCCCGCTAACACCTGCAGCACGAGAACCGTCACTGAACAAAATCTGAATACCCCTGATCGTGCCGCTCTTCAGATCTCCCGTTAGCTCCATATAATTTGAAAAGACCACGTCATCTTCTGCAGACAGCAATGCAACATTTCCAGTGGCAATTACGATGTCGTCGCGACGATTGTAAGATATGGTGTCCGCAAGTAATATATTTTCACCGTGGCTGATTTCAACATGCCCGCTCGCTGTGATAATGCCAAAGTCTTCGTCATAGGTAACGGAGTCTGCACGCATCAAAACATTATCCTGCAACACACCGGGAGGTTCGGACTGCGCCCAAATGGAGTCACTCATACTGAATGTTACGATTGTAGCTATCGCGATAATTCGGTGTCCGATAACGCGCAGAAACGAAGTACCACGATCCATCTAACTATCTTCAATATGGAGCAGCATGGCTCCACCGAGCAACAATGCCATGACCCCAGGGGCCCAACCAGCAAGTGGAGCAGGAATATTCGCAGCAATACCAAGTGCTAACACCACATCTGAGAAGGTATAAAGCAGAAGACCGGCGACAATTCCGAGCGCAATTAGCCATCCCGCCCCACCGTTCCGCGGCGAAAGACGAAGCGTAAAAGCAGCACCTATCAAAACCATCCCCGACAACAAGGCTGGCCCAGCAAAAACCGTGTGCCAGTAAACACGATGTTTGAGGGCAGAAAACCCAGCTCTCTCTAGCAAAGCTACAAAGTTGGGGATCTCCCAAAACGACAAAGTTTCTGGCGATGCAAAATTATCCTGTATTTGGCTGATCGTAAGCTCAGTCGTAAATTGATGTTGCTCGCGCCGCCACGAAATCTGGCCTGGCCCGCTCGACGACACACTCCTCAAAAGCCAGTGCCCGTCTCTTAGTTCAGCAGTCTCCGCATCAAGTCGTTGAACAAACTTATCTTTTCCCGCATAACGAAATATGACAACTTCATGAAGCGTCAGCTCCGGTTCGGTGATGCGCTGTGCATGTATAACCGACTCACCATAGTCGTCCGCTTGGCGCAACCACAGACCGGAACTGGATACCGCCAAATTTGATGCGCGGCCCTCAATATAACGAGCCTCAAGCTGCTCGTATCGCCACAGCAGGGAGGCAGCAAGCGGATTAAACGCCGTGACCACAAATACACCGATAACTAAACTTACTACAATCCCCGGCAACAAAAATTGCCAAACCGATACGCCAGAAGCACGAGTAACAATGAGTTCACTGGTGCGAGCCAGTCTCGCCAAAACGAGCATAACCCCGATCAAAAAGGCGTAAGGAATTACCCGTTGGACCATGTAGGGGAGATGAAGAAGCGCCAACTGCAGTACCATAGCAATGGTCACATCCGGTTTGTTGGCTACCCGACGGCTCAATTCGACCAAATCAAACATAAATATGAGAACCGCCAACGCGAACAAGGCAGTCCCGACACCGATTAGAAATTGACGCCCGATGTAAATGGATAACGTGGTGGACAATCTCATTGTTTCTGAAGCGCCAATCTATGGCGAACTCAATCCAGACGACTGCATCTTCCGCTGTAGCGGATCCAAGGCTACTATGTACCAAGCTACCCCAACCATTACGGCAAACAATAAATAAATTAATGGAATTACGTGAGGCGAGCGAACTATCAGCCCCGTCATGCCAAATGTTAACGCCTGCACGACAACGGCCACCATCACAGCCGACAACAAACGCCAATTTGCGTCGCGCCGGTTAAAGTCCCCGGAAAAGAGCGCCCCCAAACCGATCAAGACAAACAACAAACTTGCCAACGGCGTAATCAATCTTCGATGCGCCTCGGCTGCAAACTCCCGCCGGTGGCGTTCCTCCACAACATCGCGAGGCCAAAACAAATCCGGGAGTAACCGCTCCTTCGCTTCTCTAAACCGTGCAGCCTCAAGTCCTTTGGCATCTCCAAACTCGAACGCGTAGCGATCAAAATAAAGCAACGACAATTCACCGCTTTCAGCTTGAATTTCTTGGCGATTCCCATTTAACAGAACAAGACGCGGTCCGCTGTTTGTTTGAACTAACTTGCCACTCTCAGCCATAAGAGTAGATGGCTCCGACGAACTACGCTCGTCGTGCACCATAATACCACGCAAGACACCATCAGTGCCACGCTCTCGAACGTATATGGTTAAACCATCGACGGGCGTATTGAACACACCCTCTCGTAATAGCAACGATTCAAATGAATTCCGCACCTGAGATTGAATATTTTTAAACTCGTGGAAACCTAACGGCATTAAATAAAGGTTAATCGCGTAGCATAACAGCATAACCACACCTGCCACACTAAGGGCCGGTGTCGCAAGGCGAATGTTTGATAAACCAGTAGCTTTAAGTACGACGATTTCCCTATCTACTATTAACTGATGATAGGAGTACAGGACAGCAGCAAATAATGCGATGGGAAGAATTACGGAGAGCAAAGATGGCAAAAGTAGCGTAATCATGTACAAAAACAGACCAAAAGATAAACCTTTATTGATAATCAGATCTATGAACCGCAGCGACTGGGTGAGCCAGATAACACCAGTGAAACTGAGCGCCACAACCAAAAGTGGTCCAATTAGTTGACCCGTGATATATAGGGAAAAACGGCGCATTTTGCTCCTTTCGGGCGGCGCGACCCGCACCACACAGAAGACGGCCACTTGCAAACTTAAACGAATACTTCCCATAGCTGCAACACTTGCTAGAGTCGGCAAGAGTGCGCGAACACAGAACTTCCCTCCGTGAAAGGGAAATAAGCTGATCGACCCCGGGGAAATAACCGTGCCAAAGAGGAAATTATGAATATCACCTTTTCCAAACCTTCCTATCCTTCTACAGGTGGACTCATTGCCTTAGCCGCAGAGAACACCGGAATGATGCCGTATGCCACCAAACTCGATCGGAAGATGAGGGGTTCCTTGAAACGAGCCATAAATGCAGAAGGCTTCACCGGGAAGAGGGGCCAATTCCTAGTGGTTTTGGCTCCCGCCGGCCTCCGCGCAGATCGGGTAGCCTTGGTGGGAATAGGAAAGGCAGAAACTTTCGATGCCAGCGCGGCGGAAAAACTGGGGGGTCGAGTTGTAGGCCAGTTGAAATCAATGGGTGTAAGCCACGCCGCACTGATAGCGGATCCGATCGCTGGTTCTCCACTCGAAACACCGGGCATTGCGGCCCACCTAGCATATGGTGCTTCTTTGCGCAGCTATCTATTTGATAAATACAAAACAAAGCGGCCAAAACTTCCTAAAATGAGACTGCGCAAACTAACTGTTATGACCTCGAACCCATCAAAAGCGCGGTCAGAATATCGGCCTCTCGCAGGAATAGTTAACGGGGTCTTTTTTACCCGTGACCTGGTTTCGGAGCCTGCCAACGTTTTATTTCCGGTTGAACTCGCTGAACGTGCAAAAGCCTTAAAGGATGACGGGGTTAAGGTAGAAGTATTAACTGCGACAAAGATGCGGGAGCTTGGTATGGGGGCGCTACTTGGTGTTGCTCAAGGCAGCGCGCGTGAACCAAGAATGGTGGTCATGCAATGGAACGGCGCACCAGATCGCGCAGATCAAACACCGGTCGCCTTTGTAGGAAAGGGCGTCACCTTCGACACTGGTGGAATTTCAATCAAACCTTCATCCGGCATGGAAGACATGAAGTGGGATATGGGGGGTGCTGGCGTTGTGATTGGTTTAATGCGCGCCTTGGCGCAGCGCAAAGCCAAAACCAATTCGGTTGGCGTCGTTGGTTTAGTGGAGAACATGCCCTCGGGGTCGGCACAAAGACCGGGGGACATAGTGACGTCGATGTCGGGTCAAACTATTGAGGTCCTGAACACCGACGCGGAAGGCCGCCTAGTACTTGCGGACGCACTCTGGTACGCCCAAACTCGCTTTAAGCCACGTTTCATCGTCGACCTAGCAACACTGACCGGTGCGATCATTGTATCTCTCGGAAATGAGCGTGCCGGTCTGTTCTGCAATGATAAAGAACTTTCTCAGCAATTGATGGCGGCCGGAGATATAGTGGGTGAAAAATTGTGGCCTATGCCCATAGATGACGCGTACGATGCAGACATCGACTGCGATATAGCCGACATGAAAAACATTGGCTCGGGCCGTGGGGCGGGCAGCGTTACTGCGGCAAAGTTCCTTCAAAGGTTCGTAAACCGCACGCCTTGGGCACATCTGGATATCGCTGGTGTGACTTGGTCAAAAAAGGAACTAACGCTTGTGCCAAAGGGAGGAACTGGTTTCGGTGTACGTCTTTTGGACCGCCTGGTAGCAGAAAATTACGAAACACGCTGAGAACGGGGACCTAATTCGTGTCGTTGGCCACCGAAATTGCGTTTTACCATTTGACGAAGTGGCCGCTAGAACGTGCCCTTCCGAAACTTTTAGAAAGGGCTCTGGCTCAGAATCTTAAGGTGGTAGTACGTGTTCCCGACACAAGTCGACTCACTGCGTTAAACCAGACCCTCTGGACCTATGACCCGGGATCGTTTTTGCCTCACGGGGATGCTGGAGATGGGAATTCGAAACACCAACCAGTCTACTTAACTACTGGAAGCGAAGTGCCAAATGAAGCTACACTCTTGATTCTCACGGATGGCACAGACTCCGATGATATAGGCCGATTTACACGCTGCTTCGACATTTTTGAGGGAGATGAGCGGTCCGTTGTAAATGCCGAGAAGCGATGGGCATTGCGCAGCGCAGCTGGCTATTCGCAAACCTACTGGCAACAAGCCGTTGATGGCCGATGGGAAAAAATGTCTAAAGTCTGAATATTCGACCCCAAACCGTGCAAAGATCCCAGCCCCTATGAGCCGCCACGATCCCACACCAAGAGACTGTGCGCCCATCAAACCATTTCAGAACTTGATTCCTAGGCATCCGGGTGATTTTGGAAGGCCAGTGCCACTTACGGCATAAGGCCGTGCCTTGTTCGAGTTATTTCTGAACAGCTGGCAAGAAATATCGAAATATATTGAATTTTAGGTTGACGGTCGTTGGTCTGCCGACCTAAATATTGTACTTTCTAGACACTCTAACTACTATATCTTGTGAAGGTAGACAGATATTGTAAGTGGAATAAGAGCAAATCGCTACCATTTGGTTTTGTATGAGCGGAAACTGGGGGATCGATGCGTATTTCACGTCACTATACGAAGAAAAATCAGTCTCCTTATAAGGGCATTGCGTTCCGCACTGCGAGCAGTGAAATCCGTAACCCAGACGGCTCGGTCGTTTTCGATGCTGAAAATATCGAAGTCCCTAAAAATTGGTCGCAAGTAGCTGTTGATATACTTGCACAAAAATACTTTCGCAAAGCAGGAGTGCCCGCGGCAACACGACCAAAGTTGGAGCCGGACCAACCCGAATGGCTGGCATCACGAGAACCTGATCCT